>JALTLT010000080.1 GCA_027001815.1 Gammaproteobacteria bacterium
GTGCCGTTCCGGTCACGACCTCGATCGTGACCGGAACGACGAATCACCCCGGCTCGTGAGCCCGGAGACCGGCCTGAAGCCTGTGTGTCCGGCATTGCGGAGGGCGGTGCCGACGGTTCCAGGCCGTTCGATCTTCTCCTGTAGCCGTTTCCCCAGCTCCTCCGCAGGCCGTGTGTCGTCACCGCATGCGCGCGGGTGAGCGCGCGGAGGAAACCAACCCATGAAGCTCCATCCCCTGAAGACCGCTCTGCTCTTCTCCCTTGGCACCCTGCCCGCATTCGGCGCCGACCTCGAGACCATGGTGGTCACGGCCACCCGCACCAGCCAGTCGATCGACGATGCCCTCGCCTCGGTCACCGTCATCGACCGGCAGACCATCGAGCGTCTCCAGGCCCGCTCCATCGACGATCTGCTGCGTGCCCTGCCCGGAATCGGCGTGGTCAACAACGGCGGGCCCGGCAAGGCCACCTCCCTTTTCCTCAGAGGCACCGAGTCGGATCACCTCCTGGTGCTGATCGACGGAGTCCGGGTCGGCTCGGCAACCACCGGGACCACGCCCTGGCAGTTCATCCCCGTGGAGGAGATCGAGCGCATCGAGATCGTTCGCGGCCCCCGTTCCAGCCTCTACGGCTCGGAGGCGATCGGCGGGGTGATCCAGATCTTCACCCGGGGGGCGGGCGATCGGCTCCGTTCCTTCTTCAGCGCCGGCATGGGCAGCTACCGCACCTTCGAGGGCTCTGCCGGCATCTCCGGCCGTTTCGCGGAGGGGCGCGGCTGGTTCGGCACCAGCATCAGCGCCCTCGACACGGCCGGCTTCAACGCCTGCGAGGGCGCCCCGTGGCCCCCCGGTGGCGGTTGCTACACCTACGAATTCGATGACGACGGGCACCGCAACCAGGCGGGTTCGCTGCGCGCCGGCTATCGGCTGGGTGGCGGTCTCGAGGTGGAGTTCAACCTGCTGCGCAGTGACAGCAGGACCTGGTTCGACGGCAGCTATGTCAACCACAGCGAGTCCGTCGAGCAGGTGATCGGTACCACCCTGCGCTACGCCGTCTCCGACGCCTGGCGACTCGCCCTCTCCCTCGGGCGGAGTCGGGACGATTCCGACAACTACAAGGACGGCCTCTTCATGAGCCGTTTCGACACCACTCGCGAGACCGCAACCCTGCAGAGCGATCTGGTACTGGGTGACGATACCCTCACCCTGGGCATCGACCACCGCGACGACCGGGTGGGCAGCACTACCGTCTATGAGCACGACTCGCGGGACGACAAGGGACTGTTCGCCCAGTACCAGGCCACGCGTGGCGACCATGAGGTGGTGGTCTCGGCGCGGCGGGACGACGACAGCCAGTTCGGGACCCGCCACACGGGGAGCCTCGCCTGGGGTTACCGCATCGGCGACGCGCTGCGGCTGACGGCCTCCTGGGGCAGCGCCTTCAAGGCGCCCACCTTCAACGAACTCTACTACCCGGGTTACGGCAATCCGGACCTGAGACCGGAGGAGTCCGACTCCGTGGAGGTGGGCCTCAGGGGCGATGCGCGGGGGGTGGCATGGAGCGTGAACCTTTATCAGACCGACATCGACGACCTGATCGCCTTCGACATGTCCACTTTCCTGCCAGGCAACGTGGACGAAGCACGCATCCGCGGCCTGGAGGCCAGTGCCGGCCTCGCCATCGCCGGCTGGCAGGTGG
>JALTLT010000081.1 GCA_027001815.1 Gammaproteobacteria bacterium
ATGATGCTCGCGGGACGCACTCTGAGTGCACGGGCGGCCCGACGGAGCTGACGGCGCGGCAGGGCGTGATCCACCACCCCCATGCGTTTGGCCGCCCGTGCACTCAGAGTGCGTCCCGCGAGCATCATCTCCATCGCCGGCAGGTGACCGATGAGCCGCGGCAGCCGCACGCTGCCGCCGTAACCGGGGTGGATGCCCAGTCGCACCTCGGGCAGGCCGATCCGGGTCGAGGGATCCTCCTCTGCCAGCCGGTAGTCACAGGCCAGGGCCAGCTCCAGTCCACCGCCGAGACAGAAACCGTGGATCAGGCAGACGGTGGGGAAGGGGAGTCTCTCCAGGTGGTCGAAGACCGACTGGGCCCAGGTGATATGGATACGCGCCTCTTCCATGGAGGTGATGCGCCGGAACTCGGCCACATCGGCGCCGGCAATGAAACCCCGCTCCTTGGCGGAGAGGATCACCAGGCCATTGGGGGGATTCTCGCGCAGGGCCTGCAGCTTCTCCTCCAGCTCCGCCAGTGCGGAGCAGGAGAGGGTGTTGGTGGATCCGGCAGGGTTGTCGGCATACAGCCAGGCGATCTCCTCCTCGTCCCGCTCGAGCCTCCAGAAGGAGGGGGAGGAAGCGGGTTCGCAAGGCGGTGCGTCCACCGCGGGATCGGAGGAAGAGGTGGTGATCTGCGGTTGGCCGTTCACTGGTTGCTCTCCCCGTTGTCGGTGCGGCGTATCAGCATGGCGCCTCCCTGGCCACCCCCGATGCAGAGACTGGCCATGCCCAGGGAGGCCCGCTCGCGTTGCAGGAGGCGTGCAAGATGAAGAACGATGCGCGCTCCGCTGGCACCCACCGGATGGCCGATGCTGATCGCTCCGCCATTAACGTTGAGGCGCTCGCGGGGAATGGTGCCCATCGCCTTCTTGCGTCCCAGATGTTCCCTGCACCACGCCTCGTCCGCCCAGGCGGCCAGGCAGGCGAGCACCTGCGCGGCGAAGGCTTCGTTGATCTCCCAGAAGTCGACGCGATCGATGGAGAGCCGATTGCGTTCCATGATCGGAGTCATGGCATGGACCGGACCCAGCCCCATCTGCGCCGGATCGAGTCCCGCCCACTGGGAGTCGATGATCTCCGCGAGCACGGGCAGCCCCTCCCGTTCGGCCACTTCGGGATCGGCCAGCAGCAGCCAGGCGGCCCCGTCACTCACCTGGGCGCTGTTTCCCGCCGTGACCAGGCCGAAGGGTCTGTCGAAGACGGGGCGCAGCTTGGCAAGACGTTCGAGCGTGGTGTCACGGCGCACCCCCGTGTCCTCCAGCCAGGTACGGCCACGGGTGTCGTAGAGCGGTTCCACCTCCTCGGCCAGCAGGCCGTCGTCGTGGGCGCGGGCGATGCGGTGGTGGCTCTGCTGGGCGAAACGATCCATCTCTTCCCGCGAGATCCGGAAGCGCCAGGCCAGCTCCTCGGCGGTCTGTCCCATGGAGAGCCCCACCAGCGGGTCGGTCAGTCCCTTGAGCAGACCGATCACCGGCTTGAACATCTCCAGCCGAAGGCGGCCGAGGGCGGCCACCCGTGCCATCGGGGATCGGGCCCGGCTCCACTCGCCCAGCCAGGCGGCGAAGGCGGTATTCCAGAGAACGGGGGCGTGGCTCATCGCCTCGGTGCCACCGGCCAGCACCAGGCCGGCCCGCCCCTCCCGGATGCGGGTCAC
>JALTLT010000082.1 GCA_027001815.1 Gammaproteobacteria bacterium
CGTAACCCCCCCGCCCCACCGGGAAGCCCCGATCATGGACACCCATCTATTCCATCGTAGCCTGGATGCCACCCCCGGCGCCCGAACGGGGACGGCCATGGAACGATCATGGACACCCATTTATTCCACAGGAAAGGGGCTCCCGCCCCCAGGGGACGATCATGGAGACCCATCGATTCCTTTGCACTCACGTCTCCCCCGTCCCTTTCCAAGCGTCACCGGTGGAGCCAGGGGATGCCCGACCGCGGCACACCTCGGTCACGGAGCCGCGGAATCGAGGGGAGACTTCCACGCAAGATCGATGGGTGTCCATGATCCAGCCCCCCGTTCCGGCGGTGGCGGTCGCCCACCGCGCCGGGTGCGGGCAGTCCTTTCCAAACCGGAAATGGGCCTGAAGGGTGGTAGTAAGTGAGCCCGGTCAGGCGGCTGGGTTCCAGGCCTTGTCGGGTCTCGATGGTCACGATCATCCTCCGATGATCCCGGACCCGGACCGCCTTCAGGCTCACTTCACCCTGGAATCACGCTCCCCTCTGGCAGGATGTTATTAACCCGGCAAGGGTTTACATTACATTCAGCCACAGCCAGCGCTTTCACAGCGAGGCGGACAGGCGCCGCCGCAGTCATTCTGCGGCAAGCCTGGCCAACATGGCTGTGGGAGCGCTGGCTGTGGCCCACTCAATTTTATTTTCGGAATCTCTGAACAATTCATCCCTGAATTGTCAGAGTACGGGAGCCGAAAAACGCGGTTTTCGGCTTCCTCGCGGTGCATTCATGCACCGCGGCACTGGCTCATGTGTCTTTGGAAGAGACTCGGGCTGGTGGGGAGGGAGGCGGCACGATAGACTTGTGGGATGGACTCCGTCTCTCTCATCATTCTCCTGGTGATCGCGGTGGTGCTGGGGATCCAGCTCCGTCCCTTCCTGGGTGCATGGCGCATGCGGGGCAGCGAGGCGCCGGATCCGGGCGGCCCCGCCGGCGCACCATCCCCCCGACTCGTCTATTTCTGGTCCCCTTCCTGCTCCATGTGCAAGGGAATGAGCCGGGTGATCGACGAGCTGCGCGAGGAGCATCCGGAGATTCGCTCGGTGGATGTGACCCGGGAGCCGGAGATCGCCCGCGAATACGGTGTGATGGCCACCCCCACCCTGGTGGTGATCCGGGAGGGAAAGGTGGAGAAGGTGCTGCTCGGCGCCCGCGGCCGGCGCCAGATCGAGGCGCTGCTGGAGGCATCGTGAACGACGGACCCGTCTGCCCCGCCACACCGCGCAAACCCTTTCCGGAGATCGAGACGGTGCACCTCTCCCCGGCGCCTCCACCGGCCGATTTCCGCGCCGCCCAGACGCTGGCCGGCCGGGAGGCGGAGGCGCGCCTGGAGATGCCCATGCTGCTCGCCTGGTACGACCGCGACCGGGACTGCGAATCGCCCCGCAACGCCTCCGAGTGTCACGAGGCGTCGGCCATCCCGGGTTACGTGGACTACGGTTTTCACCACGGTGCCACCCTGCGGGTGATCATCGAGGGGGGGCGCTTCGATTTCTTCTATCTGGATGCCGCCGCCCACCTGTGAGGCGTCCGGAACGACGGAGTGGACACCAACCGGTCGCGGAAGCCCCCCATCCGGGAGAAGAGGGGCTCAGAGACACCCCTCCCGCTCCAGCAACCACTGCTTGAAGGCGACGCGCGGACCGGCAACAGCTCCGGCGTAACCGCCGATGCCGGAGGCGGAGACCACCCGGTGACAGGGCACCACGATGGGCAGGGGGTTGGTACGGCAGGCACCACCGACGGCGCGGGGGGAAGAACCCAGGTCGCGGGCCAGTTCACCGTAGGTGAGCACCCGACCCGGCGGGATCTCGCGCAGGGCGCTCCACACCCGCCGCTGGAAGGGACTCCCATCGCCCCCAAGGGGGAGCCCGACGGGGAGGAAGGGGTCGTCGAGCCAGCGTTGCAGCCACTCCACCACCTCCCGGGCCAGCCTCCCCCGGGGCCTCACCACCTCCGTCTCGAGGGGCAGCAGGGCCAGTTCCGCCAGTCGCCCCTCCGCGATGCGGACGCCCAGGGTCAACCGGGGGAGAGGGAAGGTGGCGGCCCAGGGAGTCACGGCGCGGAGGACTCCGCCTCCCCTGCCCCGTCCCGCCCGAGATCGAGTCGCTGGAGGCGGTTGCGGAGGGCGATGCGGCGGCTCTTGTCACGGGTCACCTCCAGCAGGTGACGATAGATGCGCCGGGCATCCTCCCTGAAGCCGGCGGCGACGAGCTGATCCGCGGCCTGGTAGCGGGCGGTCTGCGCCCAGGGATCCATCGCCGCCCCGTCGAACAGGGTGGCGGAGCGCAGATAGAAGCGGGCGGCGTCGAGAGGGCGGCCGAGCGCCTTCCAGGAGTCGGCCATCCAGTAGAGCACCTCGCGCTTGAGCTGGGCCTCGCTGGCCGGCAGGCGCAGCTCCCGCAACAGGTCGATCACCTCCTGATGGAGTCCCGCCGCCTGCAGGTCGAAGATCACCTGAAGAAAACGCTCCCCCTGGCTGCCGGTGAGCACCCGTCCCTCCGACAGCAGCCCGTCCAGCACCCGGGCGGCCTCTCCGGCCCGGCCCCCATAGGCGAGGATGCGGGCCCGGCGGAGCTGCCAGAAGAAGGGGTCCGCCTTCGCCGGCGGGCGTTCGAGCCCGCCCATGATGGCGGAGGCCTCGGTGAGACGCCCGGCCCGGATCGCCTCGTCCACCAGGCGGTAACGGATCTCGAGGGGGAGCTCCTCCCAGCCGTGTCCCGCAACCCCGTCGTAGAGTCGTCGCAGCAGGGCCGTTCCACCCGGCTCTTTCGCCAGGGAGCCGGCCAGTTCGGCGTGCGCCTGACGGCGCGCCTGCGGGGGAGTCTCACCGGCCACGATCACGGTCAGCAGGGCGCGCGCCTCACCGGGGCTCTTCTCCAGCCGGTTGAGCGCCTCCCGATACCAGGAGGCGTCGTCCCCCAGCAGCAGGGTGAGGTGGTTGCCCAGGAGACGCCCGTGCTGCTCCCAGGCGTTCCACAGGTCCTCCGGCTCCACCCGGAAGAGCGGGTCGGAGAGGGTGGCGGCGGCGGCCAGCAGCCGTTCGAGGGCGGCGATCCGGGCCGCCCCTTCACCGGCCAGACGCGCCGCCTCGGCAGCCACGTAGAGGTAGCGTGCGCGCGCCGCCGCCGAGAGCCCCTCCCGGGCCGCGCGCGCCTCGGCCACCCGGCGCACGCTGGCGGGGGCCTCCAGGCCATTGCGCAGATGGGCGAGCAGGGAGAGGGCCTGGGCCTCGTCCCCTTCCACGTCCACCAGCAGCCGTTCCGCCTCCCCCCAGCGACCGCCGGAGAGGAGAACCCGAGCCTCCAGGAGCCGTTCGGCGGCGTCGCGGTCGGAGAACTCCCCGCGGTATCGCAGCATCGCCCGGCGCGCGTCTTCCAGGGCACCTCGTGCCAGATGGGCACGAATCACCAGTCGCCGCCAGCGGCGTATGCGGTGATCCTCCACCGCCTCGCCGCCCCACAGAAGGAGCCTCAGCGGCTCGAGGGCCCCGTCTCCGTCCCCTCGCGCCAGCCGGGTGCCGGCCAGTCGCTCCAGCAGCAGAAGCCGGAAGGGCCCCTCGGCCTCCTCGAGGTCCCGCTCCAGGCGCGCCTCCAGGCGCCCCCACGCCTCCAGGTCGGCGAGGAGATCGAATCGCAACAGCTCCCACTGGCGCCACCCTTCCGGCGACGTCTCGCGGCTCGGCTGGAGACGATCGACGAAGCGGAGGGCGAGTTCCCGGGCGCCGGCGACCGCCATCCGCCGCACCTCTTCCAGGGCGACCTGGGCCGCTTCCGGGGCATCCGCCGGGGCGATCGGGGGCGGCTCCACCTCGGGCAGCAGAGGCTGGGCGGCCAGCGGCGACGCGACGAGACACGCCAAAAGAAAAGCGGGCGCCCCCCCTCGGGGGAGCGCCCGCTTCCCGGATCCGGTCCGGCTGACGCGGTTGCGGATCAAGACCGGGTGGCGAGCTTTTCCTTGATCCGCGCCGCCTTGCCCTGACGACCGCGCAGGTAGTAGAGCTTGGCCCGGCGCACGTCACCACGACGCTTCACCTTGATGGACTCGATGGCGGGGCTGTGGGTCTGGAAGACGCGCTCCACCCCCTCGCCGTGGGAGATCTTGCGTACCGTGAAGGCGGAGTTGAGACCGCGGTTGCGCTTGGCGATCACCACCCCCTCGAATGCCTGCAGGCGCTCCCGGTTACCCTCCTTCACCTTCACCTGGACCACCACGGTGTCGCCCGGCCCGAACTCGGGAATGTCCTGCTTAAGCTGCTCTTTCTCCAGCTCTTCGATGATGTTGGCCATGTCTCTAAACCCCAGTCTCTGGTGTCTCGTTGTCGATCGGTTTCCCGTTTCCGGAGGAGGCGGCGTGCCACTCCCTCCTGAATTCTTCCAGCAGCTCCCGCTGCTCTTCGCTGAGCGTCATGCGCTCCAGCAGTTCCGGCCGTCGCAGCCAAGTGCGCCCCAGAGCCTGCTTGAGGCGCCAGCGGGCGATCTCGGCGTGGTTTCCACCCAGCAGGACCGGCGGCACCCGCCGGCCGTCGATCTCCTCCGGCCGGGTGTAGTGGGGGCAGTCCAGCAGCCCCTCCACGAAGGAGTCCTGTCGCGCCGACGCCTCGTCACCCAACGCCCCCGGCAGAAAGCGGCAGACGGCGTCGATCACCACCATCGCCGGCAGCTCGCCGCCGGAGAGAACGTAGTCGCCGATGGACCACTCCTCGTCCACCTCCGCATCGACGAGCCGCTCGTCGATCCCCTCGTAGCGCCCGGCCAGCAGGATCAGCCCCGGCCGGGAGGCCAGCTCCGCCACCCCCTCCTGATCCAGGGGGCGCCCCTGGGGAGAGAGGTAGATCACCGGGCTGCCCGGTGCCGCGGCGCGCGCCTCGCGCAGGGTGGAGCGCAACGGCTCCACCTTCATCACCATGCCGGGCCCCCCTCCGTAGGGGCGATCGTCCACCGTACGGTGGCGATCGGTGGCCCGCTCGCGGGGATTCCAGGTGTGCACCTCCAGGATGCCCCGCTCCACCGCCTTGCCGGTCACACCGAAGGCGGTGACCGCCCGGATCATCTCCGGGAAGAGGGTGACCACGTCGATGCGCACGGCCACCCTCAGAAACCGGGATCCCAGTCGGCCACGATACGGCCCGACTGCAGATCCACCTCACGGATCACGTCACCCATGATCCAGGGGATGAGGCGTTCCCGGTCGCCCCGCACCACCAGCACGTCGTTGGCACCGGTCTCCATGAGGCGCTGCACACGCCCCAGCGGGACCCCGTCGGGGGTCTCCACCGCCAGCCCCTCCAGGTCACACCAGTAGTACTCACCCTCCGGAAGCTCTGGCAGTTCCTCGCGGGGGATGGCGATCTCCGCACCCATGAGCAACGCCGCCTGGTCGCGGTCCTCCACCGACTCGAGGCGGGCGATCACCCCCTTGCCGTGGCGCTGGCCCTCCGCGAGGCGCCGGGGCTGCCACTCCCCACGGGGGGTCCGGATCAGCCAGACCGGATACTCCAGGATGTTCTCTCTCGGTTCGGTCCAGGAGTAGATCTTGACCCACCCTCGGACACCGAACAGACCGGAGATCCTGCCGACGACGAGCTGTCTGCCCCGGTCTTCCATACCTCTGCTCCCTCCGCCACCCGGGCGGCGGAGCGCCTCACCGCTCAGGCGGCGGACTTGATCAGCTTGGCGACCCGCTCGGTGGGCTTGGCGCCCTTGGAGAGCCAGTGCTGCAGGCGCTCGGTATCGATGCGCAGGGTCTCCGCCTGGCCGGAGGCCACCGGGTTGAAGAAACCCAGACGCTCGATGTAACGGCCGTCGCGACGGTTGCGGCTGTCGGTCACCACGATGTGGTAGTACGGGCGCTTCTTGGCGCCGCCACGGGCCAGTCGAATGGTCACCATTGTTGCGTATTCCTCTTGAGTGCGTTCGGTCTGCATCCGCGCAGGCGCAAAACCCGCCCCCCGCGGTGAAAAGGCGCAATTCTACAGGATTTGGCGAAAAAGGGAAGAGCCAGCCTCTTCCAATGACAAATGAGCCTGGCAGCCTGTCGGACTTCAAGCTGAAGGTCACTCTGCCCCGAGAGGCTGCTCGGGCTGCTGAGATCTCCATTCGGCTCAAAAGGGGGGCATGCCACCAGGCGGCAGGCGTCCCTTGAGGCCGCGCATCATGTTCTTCATCCCCCCCTTGGACATCTTCTTCATCATCTTCTGCATCTGGGTGAACTGCTTGAGCAGCCGGTTGACGTCCTGGACCTGGGTCCCGGAGCCGGCGGCGATGCGGCGCTTGCGCGAGCCCTTGATGATCTGGGGAAAGCGGCGTTCCTTGGGGGTCATGGAGTTGATGATCGCCACCAGCCGGCGGATCTCCCGGTCGTCCATCATCTGCGCCTTGGCCGCTTGGGGGATGTTGGCCATCCCCGGCAGCTTCTCCATGAGACTGGAGATGCCCCCCATGGCGTTCATCTGCTGGAGCTGGTCGCGGAAGTCCTCCAGATCGAAGCCGCTCCCCTTGGCCAGCTTCTTGGCAAACTTCTCCGCCTTCTTGCGATCGACCTTGCGCTCCGCCTCCTCCACCAGGGAGAGGATGTCGCCCATGCCGAGGATGCGGGAGGCGATGCGGTCCGGATGGAACGCCTCCAGCGCATCGGTCTTCTCGCCGACTCCGAGGAACTTGATCGGCTTGCCGGTGATGTGACGCACCGAGAGCGCCGCACCACCGCGGGCGTCACCGTCGGTCTTGGTGAGAATCACGCCGGTCAGCGGCAGCGCCTGATCGAAGGCGCGGGCGGTGTTGGCCGCATCCTGGCCGGTCATGCTGTCCACCACGAAGAGGGTCTCCGCCGGATGGATGGCGTCGTGGACGCGGCGGATCTCCGCCATCATCTCCTCGTCGATGTGCAGACGGCCGGCGGAATCGACGATCACCACATCGATGAACTTGCGCCGCGCATGCTCCACCGCCGCCCGGGCGATGGCGGCGGGATCCTGATCGGTGGAGGAGGGGAAGAACTCGGCCCCCACCTCGCCAGCGAGGGTCTTGAGCTGTTCGATGGCGGCCGGCCGGTAGACGTCGACGCTCACCAGCAGCACCGACTTCTTCTCGCGCTCCTTCAGCCAGCGGGCCAGCTTGGCGGCGGTGGTGGTCTTGCCGGCAC
>JALTLT010000083.1 GCA_027001815.1 Gammaproteobacteria bacterium
CCACCGCAGAGAGAAGGGCCATGACCGCCCCCGAACGCTTCCCGGGAGCGCCACCCCACAGTGGCAGGATGCGGGGGGGAAGCGGGTTTTCCGGGCGGAAAGGCTCCGGAGGAGAGGAGATCGGCGCCTCCCCCCCGCATCCTGCCACTGTGGGGTGGCGCTCCCGGGAAGCGTTCGGGGGCGGTCATGGCCCTTCTCTCTGCGGTGGACGGGGAGCGGCAACCCTTGCCGGTCGGGCGATCATCATGAGAAAAGGGTAGAATACCCGTGACGGAGTGTCCAGCAGGGGCGGATCCTGGGGCCGGTTTCCGCGAGCCCCCCCTCACCGTATAATCACCGGTCCCGCCCTGGCGGGAGGTTCCTGTTTCCGTTCCCCGACCCCGATCGATCCGGAGAGGCAAGCGATGCGACGACCCAAGACCCACATCCAGCGGGCCCGCAGCGTGGACGAGTATGTGGAGATGGTGAAGCAGGCCATCTTCGAGGTGGAGGAGCTGCGCCTTGCCTACGAGTATGACATGGACAGCATGGGTGGTGCGGCCCCCTTCATCGATCTGCTCGACGCGGATCTGAAGGCCCTCTTCGACTCCATGAAGGATGGCAGCTATCAGTTCCGCAACGAGGATTTTCCCTTCATGAAGATCGTCGAGCGCGAGGAGGATCGGCGACTGCCTTTCAAGTACCTGCTGCGGCAGATCAACGAGACCCATCGCCTGGGCCTCGATATCGGCGAGGAATGACCAGTGTCCGCCCCCGCGGGGCGGGCCAGCGAGAGGGTGACCAAGCGATGGCGGAATTCGAGGACACGAGTGTTCTGTTCAACGAGGAGCTGATCCGGCGCTACGACAAGACCGGGCCGCGTTATACCTCCTATCCGACGGCGGTGCAGTTCCACGAGGGCTTCACCGAGGAGCACTACCGCGAGTATGCGCGGCGCAGCAACGAGACGAAGACGCCTCAGCCGCTGTCGCTCTATTTCCACATCCCCTTCTGCGACACTGTCTGCTTCTACTGTGCCTGCAACAAGGTGGTGACCAAGGACCGCACCAAGGCGGGCCCCTATCTGGCGCACCTGTTCCGGGAGATGGAGCTGCAAGGGGAGCTGTTCGACCGCGCCCGCAGTGTCGATCAGCTCCACTGGGGCGGTGGCACGCCCACCTTCCTCTCCCACGACGAGATCCGGGCCCTGATGGCCAAGACCCGCGAGTGCTTCACCCTGCGGGAGGACGACCAGGGGGAGTACTCCATCGAGATCGACCCCCGGGAGGCGGATGCCGAGACCATCCGGCTGCTGCGCGCCGAGGGTTTCAACCGCATGAGCATGGGGGTGCAGGATTTCGATCCCCGGGTGCAGAAGGCAGTCAACCGCATCCAGCCCGAGGCGCAGACCCTGGAGACTCTGCAGGCGGCCCGGGAGGCGGGTTTCCGCTCCATCTCCATCGACCTCATCTACGGGCTCCCCTTCCAGACCGTGGAGAGTTTCGGCCGGACCCTCGAGAAGGTGATCGCCATGGGGGTGGATCGCCTCTCGGTGTTCAACTATGCCCATCTGCCGGAGCTCTTCAAGCCCCAGCGACGGATCAACGTGGAGGAGCTGCCGGCCCCCCAGGAGAAGCTGGCGATCCTCAAGCACACCATCGAGACCCTCACCGACGCCGGCTACGTCTACATCGGCATGGACCACTTCGCCCGTCCCGACGACGAACTGGCGGTGGCACAGCGGGAGGGGACGCTCTATCGCAACTTCCAGGGCTACTCCACCCATGCGGAGTGCGACCTGGTGGCCATGGGGATCACCGCCATCGGCATGGTGGGGGAGAGCTACGCCCAGAACGTCCGCACCCTGGACGAATACTACGAGCGCATCGGTCACGGCCGGCTGGCCATCTTTCGCGGCGTGGCCCTGACCCCGGACGACGTGTTGCGACGCGAGGTGATCACCCAGCTCATCTGCCACTTCCGTCTCCACGTGCCGGAGATCGAGGCGCGCTTCGGCATCCGTTTCGGTGACTACTTCTCCACCGAGTTGGAGGAGCTGAGGGGGATGGAGGCGGATGGCCTGCTGCGCCTGGAGGAGGATCGCATCCGGGTGCTCACCGCGGGCCGGCTGCTGATCCGCAACATCTGCATGGTCTTCGATCGCTACCTGCGGGAGCAGAAGGAGCGCCGTTTCTCGCGGGTGATCTGATCCTGGCGGGCTGACCGGAGGGCCGGCGTCGTCCGGCGGAGGAGAAGCATGTCTGGCAACACCATCGGCAAGCTGTTTACCGTCACCTCGTTCGGCGAGAGCCACGGCCCCGCCATCGGCTGCATCGTGGACGGTTGCCCGCCGGGGCTGGAGCTCTCCGAGGCGGACCTGCAGCACGATCTGGATCGCCGTCGGCCCGGCACCTCCCGCCACACCACCCAGCGCCGCGAGCCGGATCGGGTGCGGATCCTCTCCGGGGTCTTCGATGGGCGTACCACGGGAACCCCCATCGGCCTGCTGATCGAGAACACCGACCAGCGCTCCAAGGACTACGGCTCGATCATGGACCGGTTCCGTCCGGGCCATGCGGACTACACCTACCACCGCAAGTACGGCCTGCGCGACTACCGGGGCGGGGGGCGTTCTTCGGCCCGCGAGACCGCCATGCGGGTGGCCGCCGGCGGCATCGCCCGCAAGTACCTGGCGGAGCGCTACGGAGTGCGTATCCGGGGCTACCTGGCACAGCTCGGCCCCATCGCCCTGGAGCTGCGCGACTGGCAGGCGGTGGACGCCAACCCCTTCTTCTGCCCCGATCCCGGGCGGGTGGCCGAGCTGGAGGCCTACATGGACGCCCTGCGCAAGGAGGGCAACTCGGTGGGGGCGCGGATCAACGTGCTCGCCTCCGGCGTGCCGGCGGGTTGGGGGGAGCCGGTCTTCGACCGCCTCGATGCCGACATCGCCCACGCCATGATGGGCATCAACGCGGTCAAGGGGGTGGAGATCGGTGCCGGTTTCGGCTGTGTCGTGCAGAAGGGGACCGAACACCGGGACGAGATCACGCCGGAGGGATTTCTCTCCAACCATGCCGGGGGGGTGCTGGGAGGCATCTCGAGCGGCCAGGAGATCCTCGTCTCCATCGCCCTCAAGCCCACCTCCAGCCTGCGGCTTCCGGGGCGCTCGGTGAACCTTGCCGGCGAGCCGGTGGAGGTGATCACCACCGGTCGTCACGACCCGTGCGTCGGGATCCGCGCCACCCCCATCGCCGAGGCGATGCTGGCCATCGTGCTGATGGATCACGCCCTGCGCCACCGGGCGCAGAACGCCGATGTGGAGGCGGGTCCGGTGATTCCACCCGGTCCCGGCCTGCCGGACTAGCCCGAAAATTGCGTCAAGCCGCTAACATGCTGGTGAAAGACACGGTTTTTCGGCAGTCTGTCAGGCCCCCGGAAAAACAGTGTCTTTCGACAGCCTGCTGACCGCCCAGCCATGACCACCGTCGAGGGGCGGCTGCCCTGGCGGCGGCTGTCCGCTTTCTACCTCTTCTATTTCGCCGCCCTGGGGGCGCTGCTGCCCTACTGGAGCGTCTATCTCAAGGGGATCGGGTTCAGTGAGGCGGTGATCGGACAGGCGATGGCCGCCCTGATGGTCTCCAAGGTGGTGGCGCCCAACGTCTGGGGGTGGCTCGCCGACCGGCGGGGTCGCCGGATGGGGGTGATCCGCTTCGCTTCCCTGGCCGGCGCGCTGCTCTTCTCGTTTGCCCTCTGGGCGCGGGAGGCGTGGCAGATCGGGCTGGTGATGCTCGCTTTCGGTTTCTTCTGGCACGCCTCCCTGCCCCAGTTCGAGGCGGTCACCATGTCTCACCTGCGGGGAGCAGAGCAGCGCTATGCCCGCATCCGGCTGTGGGGTTCCATCGGTTTCATCCTCACCGTGGCGGGGCTCGGCTGGTGGTACCAGCGCCATTCTCTCGATTCGCTGCCGTTCATCCTCCTGCTGCTGTACGTGGGCATCTGGCTCACCAGCCTGCTGGTGCCGGAGCCACCTCCCACTCCTGTCCACGAGAGCGACGGAGAGTCGCTTCGCCAGGTACTGCGGGGCAGGCCGGAGATCGTGGTGCTGCTGGTGGCCTGTTTTCTCGTCCAGGTGGGGCATGGTCCCTACTACACCTTCTTCACCCTCTACCTGGAGAGGTTCGACTACGGTCGCGGTTTCATCGGTGCCCTCTGGGCACTCGGCGTGGTCGCGGAGATCGGGCTCTTTCTGTGGCTGCCGCGGCTGATGCCGCGCCTGGGGGTGCGGCTGCTCTTCGTCGCCGCCCTGGCGCTCACCACCGGCCGCTGGCTGCTGATTGCCATGCTGCCCCAGAACCTGCCCCTCCTGCTCCTGGCTCAGCTCCTCCACGCGGCCAGTTTCGGCGTGGTCCATGCGGTGGCGATCCATCTGATCCACCGCTGGTTCACTCCCCGTACCCATGGTCGGGGGCAGGCGCTCTACAGCAGTCTCAGCTTCGGCGCGGGTGGGGCGTTCGGCAGCTATCTGGCCGGGGTTCTCTGGGACGGCGTGAACCCCGAGGCGACCTTCGTGATGTCGGCGGTGGTGAGCGGGATCGCCTGGCTGCTCGCCTGGAGATGGCTGCCCCGGCGGATCTGAGCGGATTCAGGGGGTGGCGGGGGAGAGCGTCTCCTGGCAGGCCTTTTTCAACGCCGGCAGCCGAAAGCGCGGTTTCCGGCTTCCTCACGTTTTCGATAACTTGATGTCATCGAAAACGGCGGTGCATCCATGCACCGCGGCACAGGCCGCCGAAAAAGCGGGTTTTTCGACGGCCTGTCAGGCCGGCAGCCGCCCCCCCAGCAGGAGCTCCAGGGCCTGCTCCAGCGGCACCGGCGGCGAGTAGAGATAGCCCTGGGCGCGTGAGCATCCCATGGCCAGCAGCGCCTCGGCCTGGCTGCGGCTCTCGACCCCCTCCGCCACCACCTCCAGCCGGAAGCGGCGGGCGATCTGCAGGATCGTCTCGACCAGTGCGGTCTGTCCCTCGTCGCCGAGGAAACTGGTGACGAAACTGCGGTCGATCTTGAGAGTATGGGCGGGCAGCCGGTGGAGGTAGGAAAGGGAGGAGTAGCCGGTGCCGAAGTCGTCGAGGGCGATCCGGAAGCCCATCTCCTTCAGTTTCCCGAGTCCCGCGTTGCCGGAATCGGGATTGCGCAGCAACAGCCCCTCCGTCACCTCCAGGCGCACCTGTTCCGGCCGCACGCCCTCGCCGAGGAGGGTCCGCTCCAGGCACTCCAGGAAGTCGGCCTCCCCGAAATGGACGCAGGAGAAGTTGACCGCCACGAAGAGGTCGGTACGTCCGGTCTCGTGTTCCAGCCGGCCCAGTGTCCGGCAGGCGGCCTGGAGCATCCGGCGATCGATCTCCCGGACCATGCCCGCCTCCTCGGCGAGGGGGATGAACCGGTCGGGCGGGATCATCCCCCGCTGAGGATGATTCCAGCGGGCCAGGACCTCGAAGCCGACGATGCGACCGTCCTCCAGCTCCACGATCGGCTGGTACCACGCCTCCAGTTGCTCCCTGGAGAGGGCCTGTTTCAGGCCCTGTTCCAGGGCCAGTGCCTCCTGGGCCATGCGGTGCATGGCGGAGTCGAAGATCACGGTACACCCCTTGCCCTCCGACTTGGCCTGGTACATGGCCGTGTCGGCGTCCCGCAGCAGTTCCTCCAGGGTGGGTGACGGGCGGTCGGTGAAGGCGATGCCGATACTGGTCGAGGTACTGACGCGCCGACCATCCAGGTCGAAGGGCTGCTCCACCGCCTGGTGGATCCGTTCCGCCACGTGGGTGACGGTGGCGGGGTTGGGGATATCCTCGAGCAGTACGGTGAACTCGTCGCCGCCGAGGCGGGCCACCGTGTCCTGAGGACGGACGCAATCGGCGATTCGACCCGCCGCTTCACAGAGGAGGCGATCGCCCAGGTCGTGGCCAAGGGCGTCGTTGATGGTCTTGAACCGGTCGAGGTCCAGGAACATCACTGCGGAGACCCCCTCGCCCCGTCGCCGTTCAGTCTCGAGTCTGTGTTGCAGACGGTCGAGGAACAGCCGCCGGTTGGGCAGGCCGGTGAGGGCGTCGTAAAAGGCCTGCCGCTCCAGGTGGTCGCGCGCCAGCTCCCGCTCGATGAGGTTACCGAGGATGTCGGCCACTGCGGTGAGGAACCCCTCCTCCTGTCGATCCGGTCGCCGGCCCGCCTCCACATGGAGAGTGAACAGCCCGAGCGCGCGTTCGCTGCTGAAGATGGGAACGCAGTAGTGGCCGTGGGGTTCGGGATCGGGGCAGGCGCGGTTGTGACAGGGGGCGACCCGATCGACGACGGTCATGCGACGGTTGTCGATAGCGGAGCCACAGGAGCAGACGCCCTCGCCGGCCGGGGCGGCCGGCGGAGCGGCGGGTACCGACACCGCCGGTTGCAGCCGCCCGGTGCGGGGATCGATGAGGTAGATCGAGCCCCGGGGAAGTACTCCCGGGACCGGTCCATGGGAGAGCGATTCCAGGATGCGCCGCAGGCGGGCCTCGAAGGGCAGGTCGGAGAGGGAGAGGGAGAGAATCTCTCCGAGGCTCCGTTCCCGCTGGAGATCCTTCTCCATCTGTCCCTCCATGTGGGCGCGCTCCTGCATCCAGTGGCGGATCTGGGTGGCGATCCAGAAGATGCCGGTGAGCCCCAGCAGCCAGATCACCCCATGGCCGAGAAGGGTGCTCTGCCGTTGAGGCGCCATGGCCGCGGCGAGGGGGGCCAGCGGCACCTTGACCGAGAGGGCCCCCAGCACGTCTCCCGGCTGGATGTCGGGATTGCGATGACAGCTCAGACACTCCGGGGTGGCGATGCGGGGCTGCATCTCCCGCCACACCCATTCGCCGTCCAGGCGCGTCAGTTCGCTCCAGTTCGGGGCGCCGGCGTGGAGCTGGCGCAACGATGCCCGTTCCCACTCGTCGGGGCGGTTGGCCTCGGCGATCGGCTGCAGGGAAGTGGCCCTCACCCGTACGATCGGCCTCTTCCCCTCGATCGATTCGTCCACCAGCCTCACCAGATAGGAGGAGTTGACCAGGGTGAGAGTGGTTCCCTCGGGACCGGGGATGTCACGATGAGGCAGGTGGGCCAGAAAGGGATTGGGTTCCACTCCCTTCTCTGTGGGGACATAGATGCCGCCGACCCTGGTGATGAGGTGCCGGATGG
>JALTLT010000084.1 GCA_027001815.1 Gammaproteobacteria bacterium
GGACCGGGGCGAGGGGGTGGACCCGGAGAGTCTCGGCGCCATCTTCGAGCCCTTCTACACCACCGCCTCCGGTGGTACGGGGCTGGGGCTCTACATCGCTCGTGAACTGTGCGAATGCAACCAGGCGCAACTGGTGTTGGACGAGACGCATTCACCGGGGGCCTGTTTTCGCATATCCTTCCCCGGGTCCGGGGAGGGTGGGTCGGAGTCACCCACCGGAGCCGAATCCGAGTCTTGACAGGATGTTGAAAGAGGCCGTCCTGGCCTTTTTCGACACCGGAAGCCGAAAATGCGATTTCCGGCTTCCTCACATGTTCAATGACCTGGCGTCATTGAAAAGGCAGTGGTGCATCCCGGCACCGCGGCACAGGCTGCCGAAAGACCCCGCCTTCCGCTGCCGGGTCGATATCCGCAACCTGTCTGGGGAGAAGAGATGGAGCAAGGCATGCAGTCCGCCAGTGCGCTGGTGGTGGACGACGAACCCGATATCCGCGAGCTGCTCGAGCTGACCCTCGGCCGCATGGGAATCGAGACGGTCTCCGCGCCCGATCTCGACAGCGCCCGGCGGATCCTCGAGCGCCGCACCTTCGGCCTCTGCCTGACCGACATGCGGCTGCCGGATGGCAACGGGATCGAACTGGTGAAGCTGATCCAGCGTCTCCATCCGCAGACCCCGGTGGCGGTGATCACCGCCTACGGCAGTATGGAGTCGGCCATCGAGGCGCTCAAGGCGGGCGCCTTCGATTTCGTCTCCAAGCCGGTCGATCTGGGGGTGCTGCGCAATCTGGTGAGTACCGCCCTCCAGCTCTCCACCCGTCCGGCCCGCGACCGCCGTTCGCGAGACCAGTTGCTGGGCGAATCGCAGGTGATGCGCACGGTGCGTGGGCGGATCGCCAAGCTGGCGCGCAGTCAGGCACCGGTCTACATCAGCGGCGAGTCGGGCACCGGCAAGGAACTGGTGGCGCGCCTGATCCACGACAAGGGGCCGCGCGCCGACCGCCCCTTCATCCCCGTCAACTGCGGGGCGATTCCCGCGGAACTGATGGAGTCGGAGTTCTTCGGCCATCGCAAGGGGAGTTTCACCGGAGCCGTGAGCGACAAGGAGGGGCTCTTCCAGGCGGCCAACGGAGGGACGCTCTTTCTCGACGAGGTGGCGGAGCTGCCGCTCCACATGCAGGTGAAGCTGCTGCGCGCGATCCAGGAGAAGGCGGTGCGCCCCGTCGGTAGCCAGAAGGAGCAGCCGGTGGACGTGCGCATCCTCAGCGCCACCCACAAGGATCTCGCCCGGCTTGTGCGGGAGAACGCCTTCCGCCAGGACCTCTACTACCGCATCAACGTCATCGAGCTGAAGGTGCCCGCCCTGCGGGAGCGGCTGGGGGACATCCCCCAGCTCGCCGATCACTTTCTCGGCCAGATCGCCAGCCGCTGGGGCATGTCCGCACCCCACCTCAGCGAGGCGGCGATGGAGGCCCTGAAGCGCTACCGTTTCCCCGGCAACGTGCGGGAACTGGAGAATATCCTCGAGCGGGCCATGACCCTCTGTGAGGGGATGGTGATCCAGGTGGAGGACCTCCAGCTCCCGGAGGAGGATGAGGAGGAGACGGTGCCGGATGAGAGCCCCACCGGCGAGCACAGCCTGGAGGACTACCTGGAGCACCGGGAGAAGGAGGCGATCCTGCGGGCGTTGGAGCAGACCCGCTACAACAAGACCGCGGCGGCGAAGCTGCTCGGCATCAGTTTCCGCGCCCTGCGCTATCGCCTCAAGAAACTGGGGATCGACTGACGGCCCGCCGGGCCTTGACAGGCTGGCAGCCCGTCGGACTTCAAGCTGAAGGTCACTCCGCCCCGAGAGGCGGGAAGCACCAGAACCCGACCGCCTGTCAAAGTCCGACAGGCTGTCAGCAGACCCCGTCTTCACTCGTCATGCCGCCCCTGTGTCCCCCGGAGATGTGGCGCGGCGCCCCCATCATCTCCGTGCGGCATACTGTCGCGCCAGCGCGGCGAATCCTTCCAGGGAGACGTTCTCGGGGCGTGTCGCGGGGTCGATGCCGGCGGCGCGGATGGCCTCCTCGTCCAGCAGCCCCTTGAGGGTGTTGCGAAGGGTCTTGCGGCGCTGGCCGAAGGCGGCCCGCACCACTGCGGCGAGCGCCCGTGTCGGCACCTCACCTGCCGGGGGCTCGGGCCGGGGCTCGAGCCGGACCACCATGGAATCCACTTTCGGCGGCGGGCGGAAGGCGCCGGGTCCCACCTGGAAGAGGGGCGTGACCCGGCAGTGGTACTGGATCATGACCGAGAGCCGGCCGTAGGTCTTGCTGCCGGGGCCTGCCGCCATCCGTTCCACCACCTCCTTCTGCAGCATGAAGTGCATCGGTCCGATGCAGTGGAGCTGCTCCATCAGGTGGAAGAGCAGAGGGGTGGAGATGTTGTAGGGGAGGTTGCCCACCACCTTGAGCTTTCCGCCGGCTGGCGCAATGGCGCAGAAGTCGAATCGCAGCGCGTCCGCGGCGTGTACGATCAGACGCGGATTCTCCCCCGCCAGCCGTTCCAGGGCCGGTACCAGGTCGCGGTCCAGCTCCACCACGTGCAGGGTGCCGGCCCGTTCCAGCAGCGGGCGGGTCAGTGCCCCCCGTCCCGGTCCGATCTCCACCACCACGTCGTCGGGTCCGGCGTCCACTGCGGTGACGATGCGCTGCACCACCCCCGGATCGTGGAGGAAGTTCTGGCCGAACCGCTTGCGGGGTCGGTGACCGGTCACGAGCCGCTCCGTGTCGCCAGCTCCGCCGCCAGCGCCTCGGCCGCCTGCAGGCTGCCGGGATCGGCGTGACCGCTGCCGGCCAGTTCCAGGGCGGTACCGTGGTCCACCGATACCCGGATCACCGGCAGGCCGAGGGTGACGTTGACCGCCTGGCCGAAACCGCGCCCCTTGAGCACCGGCAGCCCCTGGTCGTGATACATGGCGAGTACCGCATCCACCCCCTCGAGGCGGGCCGGCAGGAAGGCGGTGTCGGCGGGGACGGGACCCGAGAGGCGCATTCCGCCGGCGGACAGCGACTCCACCACGGGCCGGATCACCTTCATCTCCTCGTCGCCCAGATGCCCCCCTTCGCCGGCGTGGGGATTGAGTCCGCAAACCAGGATGTGGGGGTCGGCGATGCCGAAGCGTCGCCGGAGGTCGTGGTGCAGCACCTCCATCACCCGGCGCAGCCGCGGTGCGGTGATCGCGTCGGGCACCTGGCGCAGGGGCAGATGGGTGGTGGCCAGCGCCACCCGCAGACCGGGGATCGCCAGCATCATCACCACCTGTTCGGTGGCGCAGAGGTGGGCCAGGTACTCCGTGTGGCCGGTGAAGGGGATACCGGCGTCGTTGATCACCCCCTTGTGGACCGGGGCGGTGACCAGGGCGTCGGCCTCGCCTCGCAGGCAGGCGCGGGTGGCGCGTGCCAGGAGTTCCAGCACGTAGCGGGCGTTGGCGGGGTCGAGTCGGCCGGCGGTGGCAGGGGTGGCCAGTGCCACCGGCAGCACCTCTGCCCGGCCGGCGGCGCTGGGGGCCGGAGGGCGTGCGGGGTCGAAGGGGCTCAGGGTGAGGGAGAGTCCGAGGGCGCGTGCGCGCGAGCGCAGCAGCTCCGGGTCACCCACCAGCACCCGCTCGTGCCGCGAGGCGTTACGGCAGAGCATGGCGGCCAGATCGGGGCCGATTCCGGCCGGTTCGCCGGTGGTGATGAGAAGGCGCGGGACGGTCACGGATCAGACGTCGACGCGGTATTCCACCCACGCCTCGTCACGCAGTTTCTGCAGCCAGAGCTGCAGCGCCTCCTGCTGCTTGCGCTTGCGGATCTGGCGCACGAGCTGACTCTTCTGGAAGTTCTCCGTCATGTCCACCTGGCGACGCTCCAGCACCTCCACGATGTGCCAGCCGAACTGGGTGCGAAAGGGGGGGCTGATCTCACCGGGACGCAAGGCCTCCGCCATCCCCTCGAATTCCGGCACCATCTCGCCGGGGCTGGTCCAGCCGAGATCCCCCCCCTGGCGGGCGGATACGGTGTCCTCGGAGTAGGTACGGGCGAGATCGGCGAAGGGCTCACCGGCCAGGATCCGGTTGCGGATCTCCTCCAGCTTGCTGCGGGCGTCGGCGTCGCTCACCACCGCGTTGGTCTTGATCAGGATGTGCCGTGCGTGGGTCTGCTGCACCATGTGGCGCTGGCCTCCCTTCGCCTCCACCAGCTTGATGATGTGGAAACCGCTGGGACTGCGGATGGGCTCGCTCACCTCCCCCGGCTGCATGGCAGCCAGGGGGGTGACGAAACGGCGCGGCACCTGGCGGGCCTGGAACCACCCCAGATCGCCTCCCTCCAGGGCCTTCTGCCCCGCCGACCAGGTGGCGGCGAGATGGGCGAAGTCCGCCCCGCCGCGCAGCTCCTCCACCAGCCGCTCTGCCAGGGTCCGTTTCTCCGCGATCACTTCGGGGGTGGCCCCTTCCGGGACGGAGATGAGGATATGGGCGATGTGGAAGGCGCGGTCACCCAGCAGCTTGTCGGCATTCTCGCTCATCGCCTGTTCCAGCTCCTCCTCGGTGACCTGGATGCGGGAGACGACGTTGCGCTGCTGCAGGCGGGCGATGATCATCTCCTGGCGCACGGTCTCGCGGAACCGGGGATAGCTGAGCCCCTCCTGTTCCAGGGCGATCCGGAACTGTTCGAGGGTGAGCTTGTTGCGGCGGGCGATACGGGCCATGGTCTGTTGCAGACTCTGGTCGTCCACCCGGATGCCGGTCTGGGCGGCGAGCTGGAGCTGGATACGGTTGAGGATCAGACGGTCGAGTGCCTGCCGGATCAGGGCGTCCTCGGGAGGGAGGGGGGTGTTGCGGGCCTGGAGCTGGGCCTTGACCTGGCTGATGAAGGCTTCCAGCTCCGACTGCAGCACCACATCCTCGTCCACCACCGCAACGATGCGGTCGAGTACCTCCCCCGCCTGGTTCACGGACCAGGGGACGAGCAGGACGAGGAGCAGCAGCAGCCGGCGGAGGGGGGTCTGGATCATGAGGGCCTGTCTCTCTTTCCGTCAGGAAAATCGTCGTTGGAACAGATCATTGTACGTGGCCATCGGGCCGGTAGCCAAGGATTCCCTGGCCGAGAAGGCGATCGACGTCGTCGCCCAGGCGGGTGAATCCGGTCAGCTCCACCTGCAGATAGATGGCGTTGCGGGCCGAAGGTTCCGTCTGCTCCTGGCTGCGACCGAGGTAGCGCCGGCCCACCAGCCGCACCTTCCAGCAGCAGCGGCCATACTGGATCCCCGCAAACGCCTCGCTGGTGGTCTGTTCCTCCAGGCTGTACTCCCAGCGGCCCATCGCCTGCCAGCCTCTGGCCAGCGGCCACCAGAAGGAGAGGTCCGCCAGTTCGAGCTGCTTGTCGCGATTGCTGCGATAGGCGAGGTTGAAGATGTGGCCCGCATCGCGCCGGTAGCGCAACTCGGCGACCGCCTTCTCGGTGCGTTGCCGGAAGGGGTCCCACTGGAGGCCCGAGCGGAGGGTGAGGCCCTCCTCCAGGTTGAGCTGGGCCTCGGCCACCAGGGGAGAGCCGCTTTCGGTATCGGGTGTCCCGTCGAGGGTCACCCGGCGGTCGTCGAGGTAGAGGATCTGACCGAGACTGAGGCGCAACCACTCCTCGCCGGTGTCGTCGCGCAGCAGGCGGGAGGTGAGGGCCGCCGAGACCTGGTTGGCGTCACCCTGGCGGTCGGCGCCGCTGAACCGGTTGTCGCGAAACATCTGGGCGAAACTGAAATCGAGGAGAGAGGAGTCGAAACGGGGCAGCTCGTCCTGGTCGCGATAGGGGACGTAGAGATAGTAGAGACGCGGTTCGAGAGTCTGGAGATAGTCGTTGCCGCGCAGCCGTACGGAGCGTTCGAAGAAGAGCCCCGAATCGGCGCTGAGGATCGGCAGGCCGCGGGTCCGGACCGGTTCGGCGTCGCTCTCATCCAGGCGCCAGGCGGTGAGACGCATGGCCAGCCGGGGGCGCAGGAACCAGGCCGCCCCCCGCAGGTCGAGACCCACCGCCGGCTTGAGGTCGATGCGGCTGCCTTGCTCCACATCCTCGGCATGGGAGAATCGCACCGCCTCACTGTACATCTGCAGGGTGACCCGGTCTCCTCCCCACGGCACCAGGGCGTTGAACTGGAGCTGGGGAAGCCGGCCATAGGTCTCGGGCGTGTCGACCAGCGGCTGATAGCGCTGGAGGCGGGCGAGGACGTTCCACCAGGGGGCGTTGTAGCGCAGGTCTGCACGCTGTTCGAGCTGGCGGGTGGCGGTGCTGGTGAGGGTGCTGCCCAGATCCTGCAGGTAGTAGGGGTCGGAGACGTGGTCGATCTTCACCTCCGCCTTCCAGTTGCGGTTGAACTGGCTGTGGTCGCGGATCGCCAGCAACACCCGGTCCTCCCCGGCAAGACGGTCCCCGGGCAGCCAGTCGAACTGGGCCTGGCCCGCGGAGGTGGGGGTGAGCCAGCGGAACTCGTTTCGTAGCTGGAGACCGCGGCGGGTGATGAGGCGTGGGGTGAAGGTGGCGTCACGATCGGGTGCGATGTTCCAGTACCAGGGGGCGCCCACGGTGGTGCCGTTGCTGCTGTTGAAACCCACTTCCGGGGTGAGGAAGCCGCTCTTGCGCCGATCGTCCAGCGGGAAACTGAACCAGGGGAGCCACAGGACCGGTACCTGGCGTACGCGCAGGGTGGCGTCCCTCGCGGTGCCTTCCCCCGCCTCCCTGTCGAGCTCCACCCGTTCTGCCCGGATCGTCCAGTCGGGTCGCGCTCCCTTGCAGGTGGTGTAGCTCACCTCCTGCAGTCGGATCAGGGAGCGTCCCTCCATCTCCAGCACCTCGGCGTCGCCCCGGGCGTTCTCGCGCAGCAGCTCGTAGTGGACCCCTTCGGCACGGGCATGTTCCGGCCGTCGCTGCAGCTCCAGGTGCCGGCTCTCCGCCACCAGGCCTGGAAGGGCGAAACGGACGCTGCCCTCCGCGGAGAGGGTCTCCGCCCGATGTCTGTAACGCATGCGGTCGGCGTCCACCGCCTGTTCGCCGCGCCGGGCCCGCACCTCACCCTCCACCAGCAGGGTCTCCCGGTCCCCCCGCGCCTCGTCCGCAAAGATGAAGAGAGGAGGCTCTTCGCTGCGGTCGGCGGTGACGGAG
>JALTLT010000085.1 GCA_027001815.1 Gammaproteobacteria bacterium
ATCTACACCCGGGAGGGGAGGGTGTCGGCCTCCATCGGCGAGTGGGGGACGCTGCCCGGAAGGCTGTTCCGGCCCAAGGGGGTGGTGGTGGACGACGGGGGGCAGGCGTGGGTCTCTGACGGCTACATGGGGGTCATCCAGGTGTTCGATGCCTCCACCCGTTTCAGCCATCTGCTGGGCGACCACGGGCGGCCTCACCTCTTCGACACGCCTGCGGGGATCGCGCTGGACCCGCAGGGGAGGCTCTACGTCTGCGAGATGCTCGCGAACCGGGTGGGCGTCTACGCCGTGGGGGAGTGAGATGGCCTCCGCGCACCGCACCTTCTCCCTCCTGCTGCTCCTCCCGGGACTGGTGCTCCCCTCCGTGGCACAGGCGGCTCGGGAAGTCTCCCAGAGCCGGGAGTGCGCGGCCTGCCACATCATGTGGTTGCCGGACTTCAAGCGCAAGGATGTGGAGGCGCTCATCCCCTATGAACCGAAGCCGGTGGTGGCGAGCGGCAGGCAGGACGTCTCGAGCACCGAGCGCATGTGTTTCTCGTGTCACGACGGTTTCGTCCTCGACAGCCGGATGGTCTGGAAGGCAGGGGGGCACGGCCATCCGGTCGGTGTAAAGCCTTCCGAAAAGGTGCAGTTGCCGATGAAGGACGGCAAGATCCTCTTTCCCCTCAACGAGGATGGAAAGATCTACTGTGGCACCTGCCACAGTGCGCATGGAGTCTCGTGGGCGCAGAAGGAATCGCCGATCTTTCTGCGTGCTCCCAACATCGATTCGAGCTTCTGCCTCGCCTGTCACCTCAACCGGTCCACGGGACCCGAGGAGGGAAATCACCCGGTATTCCGACATATGGAGACCTATCCCGAGCGTCTGCGGGAGGCGGGGGGCAAGTTCGGTCGCAAGGACGAGGTGATCTGCCAGAGCTGTCACACCCCTCACGGTGCCCAGGGGATCCCCCTGCTGCTGGTCGACAATCGGCAGGCGGAGCTGTGCGTGAGCTGCCATCGGGACAAGGAGCAACTGCCGGGATCGCGTCACGATCTCACGGGGATACGGGGTGAAGTGCTCAATGCCAAGGGACAGAAGGTGGCCGAGTATGGCCCCTGCAGCGGATGTCATATCCTCCACGAGGCGAAAGAGGGGGCCCCTCTCTGGGGACGGATCACTCCCACCGGAGAAGATCCCGTTCGCTCCCTCTGCATGGAGTGTCACCGGGAGACCGGCATCGCCCGCCGCAAGCTGATCAAGGATCACAGCCATCCCACCAACGTCTCGATCGAACCGTTGCCCCTGGTGGTCGGAGAGGAAGGATGGAGCAGTCACCACCCTCTGGCGGATCTACGGCCCCTCCGTCCCATGCCCCTGTTCGATGCGGCGGGGCGCAAAGGGGGCGAGGGGGCGGACCGGGTCACCTGTCTCACCTGCCACGATCCCCACGTCTGGCGAGCCGGGGGGAGTCCGTCTGTCGCTCGTGTCCCTTCGCAGCCGCGCTCCACGGGGGATCGGTCGCCCAACCGCTGGGGCGAGGAGGGGGATGGCCAGAGCAGTTTCCTGCGTATCGGCCAGGGACGCGAGAGCAACCTCTGCATCAACTGCCACATCGACAAGCGGGGGGTGATTTTCTCGAAGCACAACCTGGACGTGATGGGCGGGGAGTTGCGAGATGAACTGGAGCACATCTCCCCCGCCATACCCCACCGTGATCAGGGGGCGTGTGGTGCATGCCACCATGCCCACAACGGCAACGGTCCGCGCATGGCTGCCTGGAGCCGGAGGGCTGGCGAAGGGGCATCCGAATCCCTCTGTCGCGATTGTCACCGTCGGGGAGGGGTGGCCGAGAAGCGCCAGGTGGGGCGCCACTCCCATCCGTTGCTCGTTCGGGCCGACGAGGTGGGGGATGGTGTCACCCGCCTGCCGCTCTTCGATATGGAGGGGCATCGTCGGGAGCTGGAGGGGGTGGTGGATTGCACGACCTGTCACGACCCCCATCAGTGGGATCCCCTTGCCCCCGCCTCCGTGGCGGGAGGTGACCCGAAGGTGGACGGGGACGCCACCAACAGTTTCCTCCGCCTCCCGGCGGCCCCATCACCGATGCTGTGTGCGGAGTGTCACGATGATCGCGCCCTGGTGGTGAGGACCGATCACGACATGCGTGTCACTGCTCCCGACGCGGTCAACCGGCGCGGACAAGGGGTGAGTAGCTCAGGGGTATGCGGCCAGTGTCATGCAGTCCATAACGCCTTTTTCGATGTGGCGCTGTGGGGGAGGATCCCCGGTGAGGCGCTGGATCGGCAGGAGTCCCTCTGCCGAAGCTGTCATCAGGAGGCGGGGGTGGCGGCTGCGAAGATCCCGGCGGAGGCCTATCACCCGCGCAAGGTGATCGTCTGGTCCAACCTCGCCCGCGACCCCCTGGTGCCGGGGATGACGTTGCCCGATGTGCCGGTCTTCAATCTCCAGGGGGAGGCGGGGGTGGCGGGTGTGATCACCTGTTCGAGCTGTCACGATCCCCATCGCTGGAATCCCCGTCTCGAAGCGCCGGGGGGAGGCCGCAACGAGGAGGGGGACGTGATGAGCAGCTTCCTGCGCAACGCCTCGAGCGCGGGGATGGTGTGTGCCGACTGCCATGGTGCCGACGGCCTCTATCGCTACAAGTACTTCCATGGCAGGCAGTCACGGCAGCCCCACCCGCTCTACCGGGTGATCCCGCTGGAGCTGGAGGAAGAAGAGAAACACCGTTGAGGTGGAATCCCGCCGGGCTGCCGGCAGGATGTTGAAAAAGGCCGTCCTGGCCTTAGCCTGTCAGGTGGTTGACTCGTCGGAAAAGCATTCGACCCACATGGCCGTGGCACCGGCGACGGCTACCGGCATCACGAGAAAGTTGACGATGGGGATCATGGTGGCGGCGAGGGTCGCGCCACCAAAACCCAGGCTGAGCCAGCGCCGTCGTCCCAGCAGGCGGCGCTGATCCGGGAAACGGATGCCGTGGTTGGCCATGGGATAGTCGCTGTACTCCACCGCCAGCATCCAGGCGCTGAAGGCCATCCACAGAAAGGGCGCCACCATGTTGAGGCCGGGGACGAGAAACAGGAGCAGGAGTGGGATGGCACGCGTGGCGAAGTAGGCGAGCTTGCGCAGCTCGTTGAGTATGGAGGGAATGAAGTCCGCGATCAGGGCGCCCATCGAACTGTGGTCCGAGGGGCGGCGGCCCGTGAGCTGGTGTTCGACCGCTTCCGCCAGCAGGCCGTTGAAGGGGGCGCCGATGATGTTGGCCACCACCGAGAAGGTGAAGAAGACGAACAGCGCCGCCGTGGCGGCAAACAGGGGCCAGAGCAGCCAGGAGATCCACTGCAGCCATTCGGGAATGCGGGCGTCCAGCCAGTCGACGAAGAGCGAGAACTGGTCGAAGGCGAACCACAGGAAGAGTCCGAACAGGAGGGCGTTGATCGAGAGGGGGATGAACACGAAGCGCCGGATTCCGGGGCGGGTGATCAGCTCAAGTCCGCGCAGCAGATAGTCTGCGCCTTCGGCGGCGGTAGCCATCGGGATCTCCCTTGTGGGTGGATGGAAGGGGGCTGTCGTGCCTGACGGCCCCATTCTACCCTTCCAGCAGGTCGTGGAAAAACCGGGTTTTCCGTCCCCGGGTCGAAAAGGCCCATGGACGGACTCTTTCGACATCCTGCCAGGTGCGACGATCGATCCTTGCCGGCGGAGCCGGCGCCTGGCGCCAACCGGGGTGAAGAGGATGCAAGAGGTCAATCGTATCGCCTGGATGGTGATCTTTCTGGGCGGCGCGGCGTGGCTCGGATGGCTGGGGTGGCGTGACGGCAGCGGGAATACCACAGGCTGGTTCCTGTTTACCAGCCTCTGGTCCGCGGTGTGCGGGATCGGCTACACCCTTGCCCACTGGTTCATCGGCAGGCGGTGACCACCACGGTCTGCGCCACCGGTTCCGGATGCCGCCGGCTCTTCTACACTCTGAACAGGAGCCCGGAGAGCACCTTCGCCCACTTCCCGTGGAGCAGGCACATGGGGAGACGCTGGTACATCCGCCTGCCGGACACGGCGTGCCGACCGGCCATTCGAGAGGCAGAGGAGAGGGGGCGTCGGCGATCGCAGCATTCGTGGTGCCGTTTTCGGGGTTGTCTGCCGGAGGGTGCACGCCTTTGGAGGATGGAGATCGTGGAGGGATGGAGATGAACGAGCAGTCCAGCAAGTTTCGCAAAAGCTGTGTCTGGTGCGCCTCCGCACTGGTCGCGCTGATCCCGCTGATCGTGTTTCTGATCTGGTGGTTCTTCTTCCGCTGACGGAACCGGGACGTGAGGGGTCGTGACGTACGGAGAGGCGGTGCAGCTCTCCGCGGAGCGATCCTGTCCGTCGGGGAAGGGGAACGGAGCGTAGAGAAGAGCGGCGGGCGCGGGTGTCACACTCGGGACGGGGGCCGCAGCCGGGGGTGATGCGGGCTGCGATCTCAGCCGGTTCGGCAGGCTGTTGAAAGACACCGTTTCCCGCCAGCCTGTGCCGCGGTGCATGGATGCACCGCCGTTTTCAATGAAGCCAGCAGCCTGCCGGACTTCAAGCTGAATGTTACTCCGCCCCGAGAGGCGGAAAGGCCCTCCCGGGGGCGTTGGCGGCAGGGATGCCGCCGACGAGCCCCCAAGGATGGGTTCACGGCGTCCCCCGGGAGGGCCTTCCCGCCTCTCGGGGCCCCGCGGAAAGCACCGGAAGCTGACCGCCTGTCAAAGTCTGACAGGCTGCTGGCCTCATTGAAAACGCGAGGAAGCCGGAAATCGCATTTTCGGCTTCCGGCGTTGAAAAAGGCCAGTACGGCCTTTTTCAACATCCTGCTGGATCGGCTTTCCTGGCCACCAGGGTAAGGGCTTCCCTCTATCTCATTTGATCTGTATCAACAGCGCTGTCGAATATTCCCTTCCAAAACGGAGTTTTTGATCTGTATCAAGATTGGGGAAATTAGGAGGTGCTAATTTTCCTTCCAAAGGATGGAAGGAACCGCGCACGCCCGGAGGGGGGCAGGCGCACGGGGCGGGGCGTCCAGCCCGTCTCTCTTCACTTCCATCGGTGGCATGGGACCGTGCATTTCCGTGCTTGGCAGGACAGGATGCCCCGGCCGGTTGCACCGTGACTTCACGGGCGACCGGGGTTTCGCCCCGGAGGCGGAGTCCGGGAGGTTTTCCCAGGGTCAGGGGGTGTGCCATGCAGAGGCCGGTAGTTGGGGACGTCGAAAGTGCGTCACGGCGGATGGGGATCCGTTTTCGATCGCCGATGCGGCACCGGGTCTCGTGCCCCGCCTCCCTCGCCTGCCGCCCGGTACGACAGTCGTGCCGTCTGTCCCTTCGTCATCGTCCCTCCCCCTCGGATCTTCCCCCCTCTCATCGTTCGCCGGATGTGCTCTCTTCCGTTGACCCGGAATACGACACCGGTTGCGGCCGGCTCTACAACAGGCTCCCGAGGTGCAACTGTCATGCGTGACCTCCATTTCCGTTGGATACCGATGTTGGCGGGCATTCTGTTTCTGGGCGGAATATCCGATACGGTGCGCGCAGGAGAAGAACTCAACTGCCTTATCTGCCACAAGCACCGTGGGCTGAGCAGGATCGATGAGAAGGGCAACTTCCGCCTCTTCTATATCAACAACGAGCTGTTCGAGTCCGGTCCCCATCGCCGTAACAAGTGCAAGGACTGTCATACGGACATCGATCGCATTCCGCACAATCCGGCCAGGAAGGTGGATTGTGCCCAGGAGTGTCATATCGTGGAGCCTTCCGGCAAGAGGAACTTTTCCCACAAGCCCATCGCCGAGACCCTGGCGCGGAGCGTGCATGGGCGGTTCGACGAAAACGGCGATCCCAAGCCCTATGCTGAGGATTATCCGGGCTGCAAGGATTGCCACGACCAGCCGCTCTACCGTCCTCTCTCGGTCTGGAAGGGAGAGGTGAGGCCCGGTGTCTCCACCCGTGCCGTCACCCGCTGCAAGAGCTGTCACCGCAGCGGGAATTTCGCGGAGGACTTCTACGAACATGTCACCTCCAGGCTGCGCAAGACCCGTTTCCCCATGGAGGTGATCGAGAAGTGCGCCAAGTGCCACCAGGATCCGGCTTTCCTCGACCGGCACGACCTCGATGACGCCGTCACCACCTACAAGCAGACCTTCCATGGCAAGCTGATTGCGCTCGGCTCCGAGCGCACACCGGACTGCCTCGACTGTCATGTGGTGGAGGGAGAGAACCTCCATCTGATCGAGGCGAGGGAGAAGGCGACCTCCTCGGTCAACCCGGCCAATCTTCCCCGCACCTGTCGGGCCTCCGACTGCCACAAGAAGGCGGGGCCGATGCTCGCCGGTTTCCAGGTCCATGTGACCTACGACCGGGAGAAATACCCTCTCCAGTTCTACATGCTGATCTTCTTCAAGGCATTGATGGCGGGTGTGCTCTACTTCTTCCTGGTACTGATATTCCTGGAGCTGTTGCGGCGCCTCTTCCCCGGTTTCTCGTTCATCCGGCCGAAAGCGGAGGATGAGGACGAGGAAGACGATATCGGTCCGGAACCCGGCCCCCGGCGGAGTTGAAGGAGGAACGAAGATGCCCAAGTATGAACCGATCATCGTCAAGGAAGGGAAGCGTTACTTCTACCGCTTCTCCGCCCATCAGCGCCTCCAGCACGTGGTCCTATTCAGCAGCGTGATCCTGCTGGCGCTGACCGGCTTTCCCCTGAGACACGCGGAGGAACCGTGGGCCAGGCCTCTGTACGATTTCATGGGTGGTCCCGAGCTGGCGCCCATGATCCACCGGGCCGCGGGTACCGTGCTGCTGACCCTGTTCGTATACCACACCATCTACTGGATGGTGCTCTTCTACCGGAACCATCTTCTCAAGCTGAAACGGGAGGGTCGTCTGACCCTCGCCAACGGCATCAGGGAGTTCTTCCGTCAGGAGATGATCCCCAACAAGAAGGATCTCCACGACATCATCCATCTGTGGCAGTACCTCTTCTATCTCAAGCCGACGCCGCCGCGCCATGAGCGAATGTCGTGGAGGGAGAAGTTCGACTATTTCGCACCCTACTGGGGTATTCCGATCCTCGGCCCCGCGGGGGTCGCCCTCTGGTGGCGGGACGAGATATCGCACTACGTGCCGGGTAT
>JALTLT010000086.1 GCA_027001815.1 Gammaproteobacteria bacterium
TCGGATCCGGATCTGGACCGGGTGCTGCGGTTGCTCACCTCCGGCTACTTCAACCAGTTCGAGCCGGGCATCTTCGATCCGATCCTCCACGCCATCCTCAGTCCCCACGACCCCTGGATGGTGGCGGTCGACTTCCGCTCCTACATCGACACCCAGCGACGGGTGGCCGAGGCCTATCGCGACCCCGAACGGTGGGCACGCATGAGTATCCTCAACACCGCCGGCAGCGGCCGCTTCTCCACCGACCGCACCATCCGTCAGTACAACGAGGAGATCTGGCGCCTGGAACGCACGCCGCCGCTGAAGGTGATCGCCACCGAGGATGCGGCAACGGAACCGGAGAGACATCGGGCCTGAAGGCACGGATCGGGCATCACGCGGGGATACCCTCCCGGTGATACCGCTTCTCCGGCGTCACCCCACCCCACGGCACCCGGCAGGCTGTTGAAAAGGCCGTCCTGACCGTTTTCAACGCCGGAAGCCGAAAAACGGTTTTTTCACAACAGCCTGCCGGAGAGAGGCGGAGGGAGCTACTCCTCCACCGGCAGGTTGTAGAAGAAATCCACCTCTCCCGTCTCCAGGGAGTACTCGGCGCCGACGATCATCAACCCCTCCTTGTCGATGAGGTGTTCGAGGATCTCGGAGCCGTAGTGGAGTCGATCCACCGAGTGGCGGATGTTGGCGCGCACCGCCTCACGCATGAGCGCCTCGCGGTCGTTGCGCAGGTCGCTCTCCAGCAGACCCTGTACCGCGGGCCGGATGCGGTCGACGATGGCGCGGAGGTTGGGGGAGCGGGCCCCGGTCTCCCTCTCCAGTTCGTCGATGGTGGCTTCGATGGCGCCACAGCAGGAGTGGCCGAGCACCACCACCAGGCGGGTCCCGAAACGGTCGGCGGCGAACTCGATACTGCCGATGTGGGAGGGGGCGACGATATTGCCGGCGACACGGATGACGAACAGGTCGCCGAGCCCCTGGTCGAAGACGATCTCGCCGGGCACCCGGGAATCGGAACAACCGAGCAGGATTGCAAAGGGCTCCTGCCCGGCCACCAGTTCGTGTCGCCGATCCCGAAGGCCGAGGACATGGTTCTGCGCCATCCCCTCCACGAACCTCCGGTTCCCCTCCTGCAGCCTTTGCAGCGCCTCTTCCGCCGTGATCATCTCGCTCTCCCCCAGGTCGCCATGACGGTCTGTCGAACCGCGAGGAAGTAGCGTGCCCGCCCCCCTCAGCGCGCGCATTATACCTGTCGGATCCTCTTCCGACCCTTCGTTTATTAATGGCGCATTCGCAAGAAAAATGCGAGGAAAAGGAGCCTCAGGGGGAGCCCGGCAGCGGGAATTGCCCGATGCTCAGCTTCGTTCCTGCTTCGCAGGAATTGGCCGATGCGCTTTGTTCCTGCTTCGCAGGAATTGCCCGATGCGCTTCGCTTATCGGGCCTACAGGTACCTGCGGAGTTGGGAGGGAAATCCGGCCGGCACATCCACCGTTTCCCGCAGGCCGGATAAGCCGCCCCGCGGCGCATCCGGCAATGCCACTTTCGTGGCCACCGGAATCGGGATAGGGGCGGTCAGCATAGCTGACCGAGCCCCTCCCACACCACCCGGCATGCGGTTCCGCACCGGGCGGTTCGGGAAGTTGAGGTCATGAGAGCCGGGGCACGCCCAGCCGGTCGAAG
>JALTLT010000087.1 GCA_027001815.1 Gammaproteobacteria bacterium
CTTGTCTCGGACGAGGCGATTCAGATCACCAACATTCTTCAGCGACTCCACTTCTTCCATCGTGAAACTGATTCCAAGCTCATCCTCGATCGCCGTAATCAGGCGCAGATGATGCAGTGAATCCCAGCGGTCCACGTCTGCCGCACTGGTCTCTTCCGTCACCTCCTCCGGCGCCACGCCAAGGACGTCCTCCAGAATCTCGAGCACTCTTTCGTCGATCATCGGTTCTCTCTTCTTCTCCGTTGAACAGGGTGGAGCGGGCTGTTGAAAAACGCCGTTTTTCGGCAGCCTGTGCCGCGGTGCATGGATGCACCGCCGTTTTCGATGAGGCCAGCAGCCTGTCGGACTTCAAGCCGAAGGTCACTCCGCCCCGCGGAAAGCACCAGAACCTGACCGCCTGTCAAAGTCCGACAGGCTGCTGGCCTCATCGAAAACGTGAGGAAGCCGGAAATCGCATTTTCGGCTTCCGGCGTTGAAAAAGGCCAGGATGGCCTTTTTCAACATCCTGTTATAGGAGCGGTACGGCCCGTTGCCGTCAGAGTTCCTCGAGGATCCTTATGGTCTCCCGCGCCGCTCTCTCCCACGAAAACCGTTTCACCCACTCCCGCCCCCGGCGGGCGAGTTCCTGCCTGAGGGCCGGATCGGAGGCCAGACGGTCGATTTCGCGAGTCAGCCCTTCGGTGTCATCTGGATGGACGAGGGGCGCGCGCCCCCCGGAGATCTCCGAGCAGGCGTAGACGTTTGCGGTAATCACCGGACACCCGGTCGCCATCGCCTCCAGGATGGGGATGCCGAAGCTCTCGTACCGGGAGACGAAGAGCAGCATCTCCGCCTGGCTGTAGAGCGCGGGCAGATCGGGTTGTTCGACGAAACCGAGGCCGACCAGCCGCTCGCCGCATGCCGGGTTTCGGCGCCGCACCTCCTCCACGTACTCCCGCGTGTGGCCGCCGGCGATCACGAAAGGCATCTCCCGGCCCGCCTCGCTCGCACACCACGCCTCGACCATGTTGTCGAGGTTCTTGGTGGGGTACCGAAGCTTGCCCTGCCTGAGCCGTGTGACGGTGAAGGCGTACCTCTCCGGGAGGGCGTATTTCTCCCTGACCCGGCGGATCCGGTCCGGATCAACCGGCTGCTGGAAGCGGGGCGCCGGCGCCAGGTAGATCACATCCAGCTTGCCGCGAATCCCCCGGATGTTGCGCTCGAACTCCTCCTTCACCGTCCACGACTCCGCCACCAGGCGCGTCGCCTTGCGCGCGAAGCGGGGGATGGCATGGCGCAGGTAGAGCCGATCGAGAGGCTCGTAGCAGTGGGGAGAGACCCACTGTTCCGCCCCGCGAAGGTGCATGAGGGACTTGCCCCTCCACAGAAGGGGAATGGTGTGCTTGGGATGGAAGAGGATGTCGACACCCTCCCGCCGTGCCGCGCGCGGAATGGCGATCTGATCCCACAGCAGTTTGCCGGACGCCTTCACCACCACCGATTTCACATGGGGATGGTGAGCGTAACGATCCAGAAATGTGTCGCTCCGGTAGAAGAGCACATAGCGGTTGTCCCGATCGAGTTCGAGAATCCGGTCGAGCAGATTGAGAACGATGATGCCGGGGGCGTCGAGCTGATTCTCGATGTCCCGTACCATGACTCCTATGGTCTTGTCGTACCCCACGGCCCCCCC
>JALTLT010000088.1 GCA_027001815.1 Gammaproteobacteria bacterium
CCCCAACACCGCCGGCCTGGGCCAGGTGTTCTGGTACACCCTCAAGCGCGCCGACCAGACGCTGCGGGATCGCTACAGCGACATGGATCTGCGCACCCTGCAGGACTGGACCGTGCGCCTGATCCTGCGCACCGCGCCCGGGGTGGACGACGTCATCTCCTGGGGTGGCCGGGAGCGGCAGTTCCAGGCGGTGATCGACCCGCTGAAACTGGTCAAGTACGACCTCTCCTTCCGCGAGATCATGGAGCTGATCGAGGCCAACAACCGCCAGGTGGGGGGACAGTACATCGACCTGGGCGCCGAGCAGTACCTGGTGCGTGGCCTGGGCCTGGTGCGGGACGAGGAGGACCTCGGGAGCATTGTGGTCAAGGTGAAGGACGGCACCCCGGTCTACCTGCGTGACGTGGCCGAGATCCACCAGGCCCCGGCGCTGCGCTTCGGCGCCGTGACCCGGGACGGCCGCGAGGTGGTGCTGGGCATGGCCCTGTCGCGTATCGGCGAGAATGCCAAGCGGGTGGTCGACGCGGTGAAGGAGAAGGTCGCCATCGTGCGCGAGGCGCTGCCGGACGGGATCGTGATCAGGCCGGTGTACGAGCGGACTGACCTGGTGGAGAAGGCGGTGGATACCGCGATCCGGGCCCTGCAGGAGGGCTCGCTGCTGGTCGCCGTGGTGCTGTTCCTGTTCCTCGGCGAGCTGCGCTCCGCGCTGGTGGTGATCACCGCCCTGCCGCTGGCCATGCTGATCGCCTTCATCTGCATGGAGCAGGCGGGGCTGTCGGCCAACCTGATGTCACTGGCGGGACTGGCCATCGGCATCGGCATGATGGTGGACGGAGCGGTGGTGATGACCGAGAACGCCTTCCGCATCATGGCCGAGTGGAAGGAGAAGAACGGTCGCGTGGACCGGACCGCGGCGGTGCTGACCGCGGCGCGGGAGGTGGCCAATCCCATCGCCTTCGCCATCCTCATCATCATCGTGGTGTTCCTGCCGCTGTTCTCGCTGGAGGGGCTGGAAGGCAAACTGTTCAAGCCCATGGCCTTCAACATCAGCTTCGCCATGGCCGGTTCCCTGCTGCTGACCCTGACCATCATTCCGGTGATCGCCGCCCTCGTCCTCAAGCCGAGGGCAGAGCGGGACACGCTGCTGATGCGGGTACTGAAGTGGTTCTACCTGCCCCTGCTCGCCTTCTGCCTGCGCTTCAAGATACTGGTAGTGCTGGCGGCCATCGGCCTGCTGGCCTGGAGCCTATCGCTGTTCCCGCAGCTGGGCAAGGAGTTCATGCCGCAGTTGCAGGAGGGGTCGATCATGTGGCGGGTCACCTCCATCCCCTCCACCTCGCTCGACCAGTCGATCAGGATCTCCAAGGATATCGAGGAGGCGCTGACCGCCTTCCCCGAGGTGGAGACCACCATCGCCATGATCGGCCGGGCGGAGAAGGGTGAGACCGCCGACGTCAATTACATGGAGATCTACACCGCGCTCAAGCCGCACGAGGAGTGGAGCGCGGACCGCAGCATCGAGGAGCTGGCCGACGCCATGCGGGAGAAGCTGGAGGAGGTCGCCCCGACCGCGGTGATCGCCTTCACCCAGCCGATCCAGATGCGGGTGGAGGAGCTGATCTCCGGGGTCCGTGCCACCCTGGCGGCCAAGATCTACGGCGAGGAC
>JALTLT010000089.1 GCA_027001815.1 Gammaproteobacteria bacterium
AAGGCAAAGGTGATCAGCCACAAGGCATATGGATTCCGGACGGCCAAAAGCTATATCCGGAACCTGTATCACTGCATGGCGGACCTGCCTTTACCGAAAACCATGCATACATTTGCGTGACGAACCTCAATTCATAGCGGGTGTCCATGATCATTCGGGGGACTTGATGGGTGTCCATGAAATTCTTTTGGGTGTGGGACATATAATTGATGGGTGTCCATGTGATTTCATGAGATTTTCGATTGGGAAGGGGAGGAAAACGGGGTGGCGAAGCGTTATGGGGAGATCACGGAGGGGTTGCGGCGGTTCATCGAGTCACAGAGGCTCTTCTTCGTTGCCACCGCGCCTCGGGAGGGGAGGGTCAATCTCTCACCCAAGGGGCTCGATTCGCTGCGCATCATGGACAGCCGGCGCGTGGTCTGGCTCAACCTGACCGGCAGTGGCAACGAGACGGCAGCCCACCTGCAAGAAAGTTCACGGATGACACTGATGTTCGTCGCATTTGAAGGTGAGCCGATGATTCTTCGCCTCTATGGGGAGGCTCGGGCGATACATCGCCGTGACCCCGAGTGGGGCCCGCTCCTCTCACTCTTTCCACCCTTTTCGGGCGCTCGTCAGTTGATCGACATGCGGGTGGATCTGGTTCAGACCTCCTGCGGTTTCGGCGTACCACTCTTCGAGTACAAGGGGGAGCGGGAGACGCTGCTCGCCTGGACCCGCAAGAAGGGTGAAGAAGGAATCGAGGAGTATTGGCGACAGAAGAACCGGATCAGCCTCGACGGTATCCCTACCCGGATCGTGGAACGCAATCTCGGAGAGGAGGAGTAGCCTCTTCCTGCCGGAAGGCGTCAGTCAGCCGCCGGCACGCTGCTCGAGGATGCCCTTCTCCCCCTCGAGGCGGCCAATGATGACCGCTCCGCAGGAATCACTGAAGACGTTGACTGCGGTGCGCATCATGTCGAGCACACGATCCACGGCGAGGATCAGGCCGATCCCTTCCAGGGGAAGGCCAATGGTACCGAGGATGATGGAGATCGCCACCAGGCTCGCCGCAGGCACCCCGGCTACACCGATGGAGGTGAGCAGGGCCACCAGTACCACCGTGAACTGCTGCACGAAGGTGAGTTCCAGCCCGTAGGCCTGGGCGATGAACATGGCGGCCACACACTCGTAGAGGGCCGTGCCGTCCATGTTGACGGTGGCGCCGAGGGGGAGGACGAAGCTGGTGGTTCGGTTGGAGACTCCGGCGTTCTTCTCCACGCACTCCATGGTGAGGGGGAGAGTGGCGGAGGAGGATGCTGTGGAGAAGGCGGTGAGCAGCGCTGGAGCCATGGCGGGGTAGTGGCGGAGCGGGTTGACACGTCCCACCAGCCGGAGCAGGAGGGGCAGTACCACGAAGACGTGCACGGCCAGTGCCAGGACCACGGCGGTGAAGAAGGTGCCCAGGGCCCCGGCAAGAGCACCGAGATTCTCATTGTCCATCCCCGCGACGACGCCGGCGACGAGACCGAAGACGCCGTAGGGGGCGAACTTCATGATGAAGTCGGTCATCTTCATCATCACCTCGAACATCCCCTGCCAGAAGCTGAGCTGCCGCTCCCGGTGCTCCACGGCGATGCGAGTGATGAAGAATCCGTAGAGCAGGCTGAAGAAGATGAGACCGAGCATCTGCCCCTGGGCGGCGGCGGAGACGATGTTGGGTGGGACCATGCTGAGGAAGACCTGCGTGAGATCGCTCACTTCCCTCTCCCCCACCTTGTCACGCAGCTCGGCGGAGACCTGCGCCTCGAGCCCCAGCACCTCACGGGCCGGTTGACCATCGACGAGACCCGGCTGCAGGAGGTTGACTGCCGCCAGACCCAGCAGGATCGCCAGCAGGCTGGTGGTCATGTAGTAGAGAAGCGTCCGCCCACCAAGCCGGCCGAGCCCCGCCGTTCCTCCCACTCCCGCGATACCCGTAATGATGGAGGAGACGATCAGCGGCACGATGATCATCTTCAGGCCGTTCAGGAAGAGGGTGCCGACGAACTCGTAGATGCCGTAGAAACGGATCCCCATCCAGGTGGTCTGGCGGTCGGTGAGAACACCTGCCAGTACCGCCAGCCCGATGGCGATCAGGATCTGCCAGTGGAGTTTGAGCCGCATGTTCTCTCCCGCTGCAGAGCGACCTGACCGGTCACCCCTCGTCACCGGCCTTCAGATGATCCTCGAACAGGACGATATTGGCCTCCTCGCGAAGCTGCCGCATGAAGGCCGTGGTCTCCGCCGATCCATACAGGGTGCGCAGGATCCGCGCCATGAAGCTTCGCTTGGGGTCCTCGTCGCCGACGGAAGCATCACGCACGCCACTGACGAGGAAGACCGCGGGGGAACCATCGGTGAGAGCGACCGTGCCGACCGAGACACCACCCTCGGCCGGCCGCGGGGTGCGGAAAGCCCGCTTCAGCAGAGCACCGTCCACGCCACCCTGATAGCGTCCGACGAACTCACCTCCTGCCACCTCCAGCCCGTGCTCCTGCGCCAGCTCTTCCAGAGAACGCCCGCTCCTCAGCTCGTCGGCGATGCGATCCCGGAGCTGTTCCGCCTCGGCCAGGGCGCGCTGCCGACGGAGCTGGGCCGTGATCTGGTCGCGCACCTCCTCCAGTTTCTTCGGTCGCTGCGATCGATGGGCATTGAGGCGAAGCACCACCACGGGGGTGATGCGGTTGTCACGGGCTCCTCCCCTCTTCAGTTCGATGGGGCGGCTGTTGAGACTGCGCGCAGGATCGCCCTCGCCCAGTACCTCTTCGCCAAAGGCGGTCTGGACCACGGCGGGTTCGGCAGCGACCCCCTCCCCGCCGGCACGCGTGAACCAGTCGCTGGTGCGGATCACCAGACCCAGTTGTTCGGCAGCGGGCTCGAGGGTGTTGGGATTCTCGTATGTGATGTCGTAGAGCTGATCGGCGAGATCGTAGAAGAGGTTCTCCGCCTCGTTGCGACGATACTCCCGCTCCAGTTCCGCGCGCACTTCGTCGAAACTCTTCTCGCGGCCCGGTTTGATCTCCTCTACCTTGATGAGATGGATGCCGAAGGGGGTCTCCACGGGCTGACTCACCTCTCCCTTGTTCAGCGAGAAGGCGACCTCGTCGAACTTCGGATCCATGATGCCGCGGGCCACGTATCCGAGTTCGCCTCCCTGCTTCGCGGACCCCGGATCCTGGGAGAATTCCCGGGCGAGCGCGGAAAACTCTTCACCGTCGGCGATCCGCCTGCGCAACTCCGCGGCTTTCTCGAGGGCGGCCTCTCGCCCCCCCTCCGCTTCGTCGATGCGAATCAGGATATGCGCCAGCTTGCGCTGCTCGTCAGTGCGATAGAGACCCTTCTGCTGCTCGTAGAGGGAACGCAGCTCGACCTCATCCACCTCCACCCGTTTCTCCAGGTCACGCACATCGAGCAGGATGTAGTCGACCCGCACCTTCTCCGGCTCCACATACTCCCCGGCGTGCTCGGAGAACCAGCTCTCCACATCGGCCTCGCTCACCTCCACTCCGGCCTCGAAACGCTCGACGGGAACGGCCAGCCAGGAGAGTTCGATCTCCCGTTCCTGAACCGCCAGAAGATGCGCCTCGGATGCCTTGGGAAGGAAGGCACTCTTCTGTACACCATCCATCAACTGCTGGATGAGCATCGCGCGGATCTGCTGCGCCTCGAAGGCAGCGACCGTGAGGCCGTTGGCCAGAAGAACCCGTCGATACTGATCCTGGTCGAACTGGCCCTCACGCTGGAAGGCCTCGATGGTGCGCACCTGGGCGGCCAGTGCCTCGGGGGCGATCCGCATCCCCATCCCGGCAGCCGCCTGGGCCAGCAACTCCTCGTTGATCATGCGGTCGAGCACCGACTTGCGCAACGCATCCAGCGCCGCCCCTTCCGGCGGCTCTTCGCGCTGGTTGAGCTCCCGCTGCAGATACTGGTTGAAGAGATCACGGGAGATCTCCACCCCGTTCACTTCAGCTACATTGACCTCGGCAGTACCGCTGAAGTACTCGTTGATCCCCCACAGCGCGAAGGGAATGATCAGGAGAATGACGATCACCCAGGCGATCCAGCCCGTCGCCTTGTCTCGTATGGCCTGCAGCATCGGTTGCGTTCCCCAACTTCAATGAAAGCGATCCCGCGCCGGTCGCGGGGCACGGGATCAGGCGATTCGGGGTCTCCGGCGAGCGCCGGCTTACCCTCGTCAACAAAAAAGGGCGCTTCTCCGGAAGCGCCCTTTTCTCTCTACTGCTGATAGTGGCGGAGTGGACGGGACTCGAACCCGCGACCCCCGGCGTGACAGGCCGGTATTCTAACCAACTGAACTACCACTCCGAAAACCTGGTGGGTGCTGAGGGACTTGAACCCCCGACCCTCGCCTTGTAAGGGCGACGCTCTCCCAACTGAGCTAAGCACCCACGGGAGCCGCTTAGTTTACGGCATCCTTGAGCGCTTTTCCAGCCTTGAATGCAGGAACCTTAGAGGCTGCGATCTCGATGGTGGCGCCGGTCTGAGGATTGCGACCGGTCCGGGCGGCACGCTCTCGCACCAGGAAGGTACCGAAGCCGACAACGGAGACCTGCTCGCCCTTGGCGAGGGCCTCGGTGATGGAATCGATGACGGCATCCACAGCACGCTGCGCATCGGCCTTGGACAGATTGGAAGATTGTGCGACTGCCTCTACGAGTTCGGTTTTGTTCATGTGCCTCCCCTTGGGAAATCTGGTACTTGGTGGATCGCCTTTGATGGTTGTTCTAGTGCCCCGCGCGCATCGCTGCGAATACTTGGCATGGCCCCTTCAAAGCGTGGCCTGATTTATACCAAGGCCCCGGAAGGGGTGTCAACCGGAACCCCCGGTTTTTCAGGCCGGAATCGGCATTTTCGCATCTGTCAAGTGGCTCTATTCGCAAAAAACGCGACCCGCCGCCCCGGCGGGACCACCGCCCCCCCAAAGAAAACACCCTCTCGAAAGAGGGTGTTTTCCAGCCTGCCTGCAATCAATCCTGGCCGCCTTCAGTGGGCACGCACCCGGCCACCCTTGCGCCCCTTGGGTTTGGGCTCCTTGCTCTTCTCGACCGCTACAGGGGGGAGTTTCTCCCCTTCCCTTGGCAGCGGCACCGGCTGGTGCTGAAGCGCCACCTCGAGCACCTCGTCGATCCAGCGCACCGGTCGGATATCCAGCTTGCCCTGGATATTCTTGGGAATCTCCGCCAGGTCGCGGCGGTTCTCCTCCGGGATCAGCACCGTGGAGATACCCCCGCGATGAGCGGCCAGCAGCTTCTCCTTGAGACCGCCGATGGGCAGCACCTCGCCACGCAGGGTGATCTCGCCGGTCATCGCCACGCTCGCCCGTACCGGAATATCGGTGAGGGCGGAGACCAGGGCGGTACACATGGCCACGCCGGCACTCGGTCCATCCTTGGGCGTCGCCCCCTCGGGCACGTGGATGTGGATGTCGTACTTCTGGTAGAAGTCCGGGTCGATGCCCAGGTGGGCGGCCCGCGACCGGACCACGGTCATCGCCGCCTGGATCGACTCCTGCATCACGTCCCCCAACTGGCCGGTGTAGGTGAGCTTGCCCTTGCCGGGCACCACCGCCGCCTCGACGGTAAGCAGCTCGCCACCCACCTCAGTCCAGGCGAGGCCGGTGACCTGGCCCACCTGATCCTTCTCCTCGGCGCGACCGAACCGGAAACGCTTGACGCCCAGGAACTTCTCCAGGTTGCGCGGGGTCACGTTGACCCGCTTGTCCACCGGCTGCAACAGGATCTCCTTGACCACCTTGCGGCAGATCTTGGAGATCTCCCGCTCCAGGTTGCGCACCCCCGCCTCGCGGGTGTAGTAGCGCACGATGTCACGGATCGCCCCCTCGCTGACGTGCAGCTCGTCCTCCTTCAGGCCGTTGGCCTTCATCTGCTTGGGCAGCAGATAACGCTGGGCGATGTTGACCTTCTCGTCCTCGGTGTAGCCGGGGATCCGGATCACCTCCATGCGATCGAGCAGCGGTGCCGGAATGTTCATGGAGTTGGCAGTGGCCACGAACATCACGTCCGAGAGGTCGAAGTCCACCTCCAGATAGTGGTCCTGGAAGGCGTGGTTCTGCTCCGGATCGAGCACCTCGAGCAGCGCCGACGAGGGATCGCCGCGAAAGTCCATGGACATCTTGTCGATCTCGTCCAGCAGGAAGAGCGGATTGCGTGTCCCCACCTTGGCCAGGTTCTGGATGATCTTGCCCGGCATGGAACCGATGTAGGTGCGGCGATGGCCACGGATCTCCGCCTCGTCCCGCACGCCGCCGAGGGACATGCGCACGAACTTGCGGCCGGTGGCGCGGGCGATGGAACGGCCCAGCGAGGTCTTGCCGACCCCGGGGGGACCCACCAGACAGAGGATCGGACCACGCAGCTTGCGCACCCGCTGCTGCACGGCGAGATATTCGAGGATCCGCTCCTTCACCTTCTCGAGACCGAAATGATCGGCCTCGAGCACCTCTTCCGCCTCCTTGAGGTCGTGGCGGATCTTCGACCGCTTCTTCCACGGCAGGCTCACCAGCCAGTCGATGTAGTTGCGCACCACCGTCGCCTCGGCGGACATGGGCGACATCTGCTTGAGCTTGTTGAGTTCGGAGAGGGCCTTCTTCTTCGCCTCCTTGGGCATGCCGGCCTTCTCGATCTTCTCGGCCAGCTCCTCCAGTTCGTTGGGGGCCTCCTCCAGGTCTCCCAGCTCCTTCTGGATCGCCTTCATCTGCTCGTTGAGGTAGTACTCCCGCTGGCTCTTCTCCATCTGCTGCTTGACCCGCGAGCGGATCCGCTTCTCCACCTGGAGGATGTCGATCTCCGCCTCCACCAGGCCCAGCAACTGCTCCAGGCGCTGCTTCACGTCCTGGATCTCGAGGATCTTCTGCTTCTCCTCCAGCTTCAGGGACATGTGTGCGGCGATGGTGTCGGCCAGACGACCGGGCTCGTCGATACCGGAGAGGGAGGTGAGGACCTCCGGCGGCACCTTCTTGTTGAGCTTGACGTACTGGTCGAACTGCGAGAGCAGGGAGCGCATCAGCACCTCCGTCTCGCGATCCTCCGCCATCTCCTCCTC
>JALTLT010000090.1 GCA_027001815.1 Gammaproteobacteria bacterium
GGGGGTGGCGGGTCGGGAGCACCAGGCGGTGGCCCTCGCGGCCGAGCCGTGCGGAGAGATGACGACCGACGAAGCCGGTGCCGCCGAGAATGCAGATCCGGTGGGGTGTGTGGCGCATGACGTTCTCCTCGGGTGTCTCCTGGATGGCCCCTGGCGCACGCTGCCCTGGGTCGAGCGTGCCTGGCGGCGTCATGGTATGCATTCGCACCGGGGGCGTCCATCCCCTCGGTCGATGCCGTGGAACGATGCGGTGTGCCCAATCCTGTTAATATTATGGAGGCGTTCGTCCGGCAACCCAATTGACGCCGGTCATGATCCGTGTGGATCCCGGCCGGCTCCTGCCCCCGGGGAGGTGATCTCATGTCCATCCAGTCGGTGAGTCCGCTCGACGGCACCGTCCTGCGCCGTTTCGAGCCGTGGGACGATGTGCGCCTGGAGGAGACGCTGCAGGCGGTGTGGGAGGCGTCGCTCAACTGGCGCCAGGAGACCATGAAGAACCGCTGTCATCTCCTGCGGCAGGTGGCCGAGGTGCTGCGGGCGCGGCGTGAGGAGTACGCCCGGCTGATCACCCTCGAGATGGGCAAGCGGATCGACGAATCCCGTGCCGAGGTGGAGAAGTGCGCCTGGGTCTGCGACTTCTACGCCGAGAAGGCGCCGGAGTTTCTCACCCCCCGGCTGGTCTCCTCCGACGCCGACCGCAGTTACGTCACCTGCCAGCCCCTTGGTCCGGTGCTGGCGGTGATGCCCTGGAACTTCCCCTTCTGGCAGGTGATGCGCTTCGCCGCCCCGGCGATCGCCGCCGGCAACGTCGCCCTCCTCAAGCACGCCTCCAACGTCCCCCAGTGTGCCCTGGCCCTGGAGGAGCTCTTCGTCCACGCCGGTGCCCCCGACGACCTCTTTCGCACCCTGCTCGTCCCCGCCTCGCGGGTGGAAGCGGTGATCGCCGACCGCCGGGTGGCGGCGGTCACCCTCACCGGCAGCGAGCCGGCCGGTCGGGCGGTGGCCGCCGCCGCCGGCCGGCACCTGAAGAAGACGGTGCTGGAGCTGGGCGGCTCCGACCCCTTCATCGTCCTGGAGGATGCCGATCTCGATCACACCGTCGAGGCGGCGGTCACCTCCCGTTTCCTCAACGGCGGTCAGAGCTGCATCGCCGCCAAGCGTTTCATCCTGGTGGGGGAGGTGGCGGAACCGTTCCTGGAACGGTTCCGGGAGCGGGTGGAGGCGCTGCGTCCCGGCGACCCCATGGATCCGGCCACCACCCTGCCGCCCCTGGCCCGCCACGACCTGCGGGACGAGCTGCACCGGCAGGTGACCGAATCCCTCGCGAACGGGGCGGTGGCGGTGACCGGCTGTGCCCCCCTGGAGGGCCCCGGCGCCTTCTACCAGGCCTCGATCCTCGACCGGGTGGCCCCCGGCATGCCTGCCTGGGAGGAGGAGCTGTTCGGGCCGGTGGCGATCGTCATCCGCGCCGGGGACGAGGCCGAGGCGCTGCGCATCGCCAACGGCAGCCGCTTCGGTCTCGGTGGCAGTGTCTGGACCGCCGATTGCCGGCGCGGGGAGCGGCTCGCCCTCGACCTGGAGTGCGGCTGTGCCTTCGTCAACGGTATCGTCAAGAGCGATCCCCGCCTCCCCTTCGGCGGAGTGAAAGCGTCGGGCTACGG
>JALTLT010000091.1 GCA_027001815.1 Gammaproteobacteria bacterium
TCTCTCGTCCCTCCACCGCGTTTTCCTTCCCGTGATATATCCGTTTCTGCAGTTCGTCCAGCAGTCCCATGGCCTCTTCCTCTCTTGAGGCGATCGTGGCGAAGACTTCCCTTCGAATCGATCCGGGTTCCTCTCCTCCTCCCCTTGCGGCCTTGCGCACCGGGTCCGCCCTCCGGCGGTCCCTCCCGGCACCTCGCCACGCCTCTCCTGTGGGGGCCATCAGGTGAAGTTTAATGCGCGACCCTGCTCCCTACAAGGAAGGAGATCTCCGTCTCGGCGGGCCGGACGACTCCGCCCCCAACCCACATCAACGGAAAAGGCGCATGATCCCTTCGGTCGACGGTCTCTCCACCACCCCCCGCTCGGTGACGATGGCGTCGATCAGCTCCGCGGGGGTGACATCGAAGACCGGATTCCACGCCTCCGCTCCCTCCGCCGCCACTCTCCGGCCGCCACAGCCGAGCACCTCCTCACCACCTCTTTTCTCGATGGGGATCCCGTCACCACCGGCAATGGTGAGATCGATGGTGGAGGTGGGAGCGACCACCATGAAGCGAACCCCGTGGTGACGGGCCGCGATGGCCGCCTGGTAGGTGCCGATCTTGTTGGCGGTATCCCCGTTGGCGGCGATGCGATCGGCACCGACGATCACCCAGCTCACCCCCTCCGTGCGCATCAGGTGGGCGGCCGCGCCATCGGCGATCAGCTCTACGGGGATGCCGTCGCGGACCAGTTCCCAGGCCGTCAGGCGGCTCCCCTGGAGCCAGGGGCGAGTCTCGTCGGCAAACACCCGTCGTACCCGACCGGCCGACCAGGCACTGCGAATGACCCCGAGGGCCGTACCGTAACCGCCGGTCGCGAGGGAGCCGGTATTGCAGTGGGTCAGCACCACTCCACCCTTCTCGATGAGCGCCGCACCCAGTTCACCCATACGCCGGTTGGCGGCGATATCCTCGTCGTGAACGCCGCGGGCCCACCGCTCCAGCCGCTCCTCGATATCCCCCTCGGCCCGGTCCAGAAGCGCTCTTGCGCCCTCGATCGCCCAGCGCAGGTTGACAGCGGTGGGGCGCGAACGGAGCAGATGCTGCAGATCCTCCTCCACCCCTTCTCTCCAGGCGCCGCCGTCACTGGCCCGCCGCCGGCGAACGGCGAGGACGATGCCGAAAGCGGCGGTGATGCCGATGGCGGGGGCGCCACGCACCACCATGTCGCGTATCGCATCGGAGACTTCGGCGACGGTGTGCAGACGCAACCACACCTCATGGTCCGGCAACTGCCGCTGATCGAGAAGTTCGAGGGCATCGCCGCACCAGCGGATGGCGCGGACGGAGTCGTGTCGCGGAGATTCCATCGCCTCAGGCCTGTTTCTGCTGTTCCTTGCCGAGGTGATCGAGACGGTAACCGTGCTGGTAGACCGACACCAGTTGCCAGCCGTTCTCGGGGACCAGCCCGAGCTTGTTGCGGATGCGGCTGACATGGGTGTCGACCGTGCGGGTATTGATGTCGTTGCGCACGCCCCACACCTCCTCCAGAAGATGGGCTCGGGAGACGATCCTTCCCTGGTTGCGGAAGAGGAACCAGGCCAGGTCGAACTCCTTGCGGGTCAGCTCTATGGGAATCCCGCCACGACGGATCACCCGATGGACCGGATCCAGTTCGA
>JALTLT010000092.1 GCA_027001815.1 Gammaproteobacteria bacterium
GACCGAGATGATGAATCGTTCCACCGAGCCTTCCGACACTCTCCGCCACCGCCTTCTGCGCGGGGTGCTGGAAGAGAACCTGCGCCTCGAGCAGGGCCATCCGCCCCCTCCTCCGCCCCGGCGGCGGCGGCGGGCATGGCTGGCATGGAGCGTCGTGATGGCGGTCACGGCGGCCCTGCTGGCGACCGCCTATATTGAGGGGAGAGGCTGGATGGAGCGCCAGGCGCGCATGGAGGCGGCGAGCGAGCGGATCGCCCGGGCGGCGGTGGCCGACGGCACCATCGCCGATCCGCTGGATGCCTGGCAGGGCTATGCCGGACTCCTCCAGGAGACCCGCATGACGGTGCGCTCCCTGTTCGGCCTGCAGGTGCGGACCATCGTCATCGATCCCGGCCACGGCGGCCGTGACCCGGGCACGGTGGGTGCCGCCGGCAGCCTGGAGAAGAGGATCACTCTCGACATCGCCCGGCGTCTGGCGCGGCGGCTGCGGGCCGGGGGCGGCTATCGGGTGCTGCTCACCCGCGAGACCGATGAGACGCTGGCCCTGCAGGAGCGGGTGGAGTTCGCCAACCGGGTGGGGTCGGACCTGTTCATCTCCATCCACGTCAACGCCCTCCCCCAGCGAACCATCAATCTGGTGGAGACCTACTATTTCGGTCCCACCGAGGACCCCGCCACCCTCGACGTGGCGAGGCAGGAGAACCAGGGCTCCGACTACCCCATCGCCGGTTTCGAGGCCCTGCTGACGGAATTGCGCAATACCCTCAAGTGGCAGGAGTCGCGCCGGCTGGCGCTCAGCGTCCAGCGCAGCCTGTTCGAAAACGGTCGCATGGAGGATGCCGACCTGAAGGACTGGGGAGTGAAGACCGCCCCCTTCGTGGTGCTGCTGGGGGTGGAGTCCCCCGCGGTGCTGACCGAGGTGGCGTGTCTCACCAACCCCGAAGAGGAGCGAAAGATGGGCGATCCGCGCCATCGCGAGGCGCTCGCCGCCCGGATCCAGGCGGGCATCGACGCCTACCTGACCCCCAACCCGAGACTGGCAGAAGGAGAGAGAGGAGATGACGGAAGAGAACCCGCAGGGAGCTGAGGAACGACTGCTGGTGGGCATCGATCTCGGCACATCGAGAACCGCCATTGCGGCCGGCAACGGAAACCGCGCCTGGCTGGAGAGCTATGTGGGCTGGCCGCGGGACTTCATCGCCCGCAAGGTGCTGGGCAAGGAGGTGCTGTTCGGTGCCGAGGCGCTGGAGAACCGCCTCTCCGTGGATCTCTGCCGCCCCCTGGAGCGCGGCGTGATCCGCGAGGGCACCGCCCGCGACGAGGCCTCCGTCAAGGCCCTGGTACGGCACATCATCGACCAGGTGAGAGGCGAGGATCAGGAGCTGCCGGTCTACGCCGTGGTGGGTGTGCCGGCGGAGTCGCTGAAGGTGAGCAAACTGGCCATCAAGCGGGCGGTGGCGGAGTTCGTGGACGCCCTGATGGTCGCCTCCGAGCCCTTCACCGTCGCCTACGGCCAGGGTGCGCTCACCAACGCCCTGGCCATCGACATCGGTGCCGGCACCGTCGATTTCTGTCTCATGCACGGCACCGTGCCCGGCGACGACGACCAGCGCACCATCCTCACCGCCGGCGACTACATCGACCAGCAGCTCCTCCA
>JALTLT010000093.1 GCA_027001815.1 Gammaproteobacteria bacterium
TCGCCCTGGCCACGAGAGCTTCGCGGTTTATCGCCCGCTCGCCCTGCTCGGCAGTGCCTTGTATCCGGTTCCTGTTCGTCGGCTCGCGGTTTATGCTCCACGCTTCCTCCCCACGGTCGGTCACCCTCCCGCAGTTGCGCTTCGCTTCACTCGCCGTGACCAGCTCGTGGCGGGACTTCCACCCGCAGGGGTGCGCCCATGCTGGGCGCACGATTGAAAAAGGCCCGCTCCACTGGTGGAGCGGGCCTTTTTCATGCTCGTCTGGTGGGCCATCAGGGACTCGAACCCCGAACCTACTGATTAAGAGTCAGCTGCTCTACCAATTGAGCTAATGGCCCAGATTCGTGAACTCGCCGGGAGCCGCTGCCCTGGCGTGGGCGGGAATTCTAACGGTTCCCGACGCCCGGTGCAATCCCGGCATGGGTCGAAATATGGGGTGGACGAAGGGATTCGAACCCTCGACCGCAGGAGCCACAATCCTGAGCTCTACCAACTGAGCTACGCCCACCATAGTAAACCGCCCCGCGTCCGGGGGGCGCCATTATGCCACCACCCCGCCGTCGGGTCCATGTCCTGTCTGGCACGCCCGGCAGGACTCGAACCTGCAACCCTCGGCTTAGAAGGCCGATGCTCTATCCGGTTGAGCTACGGGCGCAAATGCTTCATTCACTACCCCGGTGCGTACGGCGCCCTCTGCCGGTGCGGTGCAGGCTACCGAGATCCGGTCTCAGTATGGTCGGGGTAGAGGGATTCGAACCCCCGACATCCTGCTCCCAAAGCAGGCGCGCTACCAGACTGCGCTATACCCCGGACGATCCCTCCGCCGGAACCGCCGTGCGGCACGGCCGGAAGCGGTCCCCGGTCAAGGGAGGCGATGATACGACGGGCGGCGAAATCCGTCAAACCCGCCCTTGATTCACCCCCTCACGAAGGCCAAAATGGCCCCATGAACAGCCGCCTCCCCTCTCTGCGGGAGATGATCGCCGACCTGGTGGCGATCCCCTCCGTCAGCAGCGTCTCACCCGATCTGGACCAGCCCAACCGCCCCGTCATCGATCTCCTCGCCGGATGGCTCGAGGGCGCCGGTTTCCGGGTCGAGGTGCTGCCGCTGGTCAGCCATCCCGACAAGGCCAATCTCATCGCCACCCTCGGCGAGGGCCCCGGCGGGCTGGTACTGGCGGGGCACACCGACACCGTCCCCTTCGACGAGAGCCGCTGGAGCAGCGACCCCTTCCGGCTCGACGAACGGGACGGGGGGTTCTACGGCCTCGGCACCAGCGACATGAAGGCGTTCTTCGCCCTGGCCATGGAGGCGGCACGCGATGTACGGGCCGAGGATCTTCGCCAGCCCCTCATCCTGCTGGCCACCGCCGACGAGGAGAGTTCCATGGAAGGCGCCCGGGAGCTGGCCCGTCTCGGCCGTCCCCGCGCCCGTCACGCGGTAATCGGCGAACCCACCGGCCTGCGGCCGGTCCATGCCCACAAGGGGATCCTCATGGAGGCGCTGGAGATCACCGGCCATTCCGGCCACTCCAGCGACCCCTCCCTCGGCGTCAATGCCCTGGAGGGGATGCACGCCGCCATCGGCGAGCTGCTCGCCTGGCGGGAGGAGCTGCAACGGAAGAACCGCGACGAGCGCTTCCGCGTCCCCTTCCCCACCCTCAACCTCGGCCGCATCCAGGGGGGCGACAATCCCAACCGCATCTGCGGCCACTGCAGCCTCCACTTCGATCTCCGTCCCCTGCCCGGCATGGAACCGGATGCGCTGCGTCGCGAGTTCGATGGGCGGATCGCCCGCCGCTTCGAGGGCTCCCCGCTGCGGGTGGAGCGCCAGCCGCTGATCGCCGGCGTACCGCCCATGCACACCCCCGACGACGCCGCCATCGTGCGCGCCTGCGAGCGTCTGACCGGCCACGAGGCGGAAGCGGTCGCCTTCTGCACCGAGGGGCCGTTCCTCAACGACCTGGGGATGGAGACGGTGATCCTCGGTCCGGGAGACATCGACCAGGCCCATCAGCCCGACGAGTATCTGGCCCTCGACCGCATCCCCGCCATGGTGGAGATCCTGCGCAGTCTCATCCGACGCTTCTGTATCGAGCCCTAGCAGGATGTTGAAAAAGGCCGTCCCGACCTTTTTCAACGCCGGAAGCCGAAAATGCGATTTCCGGCAGCCTCCCGTCGATGAGAGGCCGCCTTGGCGCCGGCGGGCGCGCCGTGAGAGAATGGGTGATTCAGTTGTCACGGCACCGGCAGGGGTTCCCAATGAGCGCAGCGATTCTCGACGGCAAGGCGATCAGCGCGGCGATCCGCGCCTCGGTGGGCGAGCGGATCCGCGAACGGACGGCGAGCGGTCGCCGCCCTCCGGGACTGGCCGTGGTGCTGGTGGGCGAGGATCCCGCCTCCCAGGTCTACGTCCGCAACAAGCGGCGCGCCTGCGAGGAGGCGGGGCTCTTCTCCCGTGCCCACGACCTGCCCGCGGAGACCTCCCAGGAGGCGCTGCTGGAACTCATCGACGAGCTGAACGCCGATCCGGAGATCGACGGTATCCTGGTCCAGCTCCCCCTCCCCTCCCACATCGATACCGAAACGGTGATCGAGCGCATCGACCCCACCAAGGACGTGGACGGCTTCCACCCTTACAACATCGGCCGCCTCACGGTGCGCATGCCCACCCTGCGCCCCTGCACCCCGTGGGGGGTGATGAAGCTGCTCGAACACACCGGCGTCGACCTGCACGGCCAGGAAGCGGTGGTGGTGGGCGCCTCCAACCACGTGGGCCGCCCCATGGGGCTCGAGCTGCTGCTGGCCGGCGCCACCGTCACCACCTGCCACCGCTTCACCCGCGACCTGGAGAGCTGGGTGCGACGGGCGGAGGTGCTGGTGGTCGCCGTCGGTCGTCCCGGCCTGGTGAAGGGTGAGTGGGTGAAACCGGGATCGATCGTCATCGACGTGGGGATCAACCGTCTCGCCAACGGCCGCCTGGCGGGAGACGTGGACTTCGAGGCCGCCGCCGAACGCGCCGCCTGGATCACCCCCGTACCCGGGGGGGTGGGTCCCATGACCGTCGCCATGCTGCTGGAGAACACCCTCAAGGCGCAGATGGACCGGGAGGGCGCCTCCTGATTCCCTCCCTCTCTGCCGCACTTCAGTGGGGCTGGAGGTACTCGCCGGGCTCCATCGGGAGGGAGGCGAAACAGGCCAGATAGTCGGGCGAGGCCATCACTTCGTCCACCCACGCCTCGTTGGAGTAGAGGTCGTCCTCGAAGAGCCGGATCTGCACCGGCCGGCCGGCATGCTCCCCCTCGCAGAACTCGTAGATCAGTTCCCCCCCCGCATCGAACTGGCGAAAGGCGTGCAACCCCGCGCCCCAGGCGTGCAGGTTGATCAAGGCCTGCACGGGGGCATTGCGATAATAGGGGAGGAAGGCGGCCACGTAGTCGCGGACCACCCGCCCCTGATCGTCACGCACATAGACCTCGATGGAGTGCAACCGACGGGGATTCTCCCGCTCCCACTGCACCACGCTCAGCAGATGTCCCATGTGGGCATCCAGATAGCGCACCTCCCGATAGAACTTCGGCTGGTCCGCGTAGCCACCGATCCGGCTCTCCTCGCGAACATCCCTCCCCTCGAGCTGCCGCTGGTGCAGAGCCAGCAGGGCCTCGGCGAAGGCGTTCCACCGGCGCACGTGGGTCTGGTCCTCGCGCATGCGGCCCGCCGAGGCATCCGCCGGGGAGACGCTCCCCGAAGGGGGGTGCTCCTCGCGCATGCGCTCGGCCTCCCGGGCCTGCAACAGCCCGGGGACGATCAGGGGCAGAATCAGAAGGAAGCCCCATCCTCTCCGTCTGTTGTTCATTTTCATTGTGCAACTCCTCCAAGGATGGTTCACGGCTCTCCGCCATGCCCGGGGCGGGATCCCGCACTCCTCATGTGGACACTGGCGCCGGGCGGAGGTTCCCGGTCCCCTCGGCGGGGCGCCGAGACGACGGAGCCGCCTCGCGGCGGCCCCAATGATCGGAGAGAAAGCCGGCGGGTGATCAGCCGGAGGAGCCACCCGCGCAGCCGCAGGAGCCGCCTCCACACCCCCCCGACGAGGAGCCGCCGCTCTCCTTCTCCGCCACGTTCTTCTTCTTGCCGGTCTTGAAGTCGGTCTCGTACCAGCCGCCACCCTTGAGCCGGAAACCCGCCGCGGAGATCATCTTGCGGAGCGCCGGTTCCCCGCACTCCGGGCAGTCCCGCAGGGGATCGTCACTCATCTTCTGCAGCTTTTCCAGCTCGTGATCGCAGTTGGTGCACTTGTACTCGTAGATCGGCATGGGTCTCACCCTCGAAGCTGTCGATGCGGATTCGCGCGCAGAAGTGGGGCCGGCCTGCGGGATTTCAAGCCCAGGCCAGGCGAAGCCACCCCTCCCGCGGAGACGAATCGGCGCAATATACCACGACCCGCCCGCCGATTCCCGGATCGGCGGGGAACGCCCCCCGGCAGGGGCATTCATGATACACTTTGCGCCCCAATCCTTACAATTTTCCTATGGTATAGCGCGGATTCACGAGCGACCGATGGCCTCCTACCACCACCACACCGAGCTGCCGCAACGCAAGAGCGACATCGGCACCCTGCGCAGTCTGCTCCCCTTCCTCTTCGAATACCGCGGCCGCGTGCTGGTGGCGCTCGGTGCCCTGATCCTCGCCAAGGGGGCGACGGTGCTGGTGCCGGTGGCCCTCAAGTACATCGTCGACACCCTCGACGGTTCCCGCCACCAGCAGGTCGCCCTGCCGGTGCTCTTCCTCGCCGGTTACGGGCTGCTGCGGCTGGCGGGGGTCGCCTTCAACGAGCTGCGCGACTCGGTCTTCGCCCGGGTCCGTCATGGCGCCATGCGGCGCATGAGCTGGAAGGTGGTGGACCACCTCCACCGCCTCTCCCTGCGCTTCCATCTGGAGCGCAAGACCGGCGCCATCACCCGCGACCTGGAGCGGGGCACCCGCAGCGTCAGCTCACTGCTCAACTACATGGTCTTCAGCATCCTGCCCACCCTGGTGGAGGTGGGACTGATCGCCGGTATCCTGCTGGTGGGATACAGCCCCTGGTTCGCCGTCATCACCTTCTTCACGGTGGTGATCTACGTGGTCTTCACCATGAAGATCACCGAGTGGCGGATGCGATTCCGGGTCGAGATGAACCAGATGGACTCGAAGGCCAACAACCAGGCGGTGGACAGCCTGCTCAACTACGAGACGGTCAAGTACTTCGGCAACGAGGCCTTCGAGCTGCAGCGCTACGACCGGACCCTGCGCAAGTGGGAAGACGCCGCGGTCAAGAGCCAGACCTCCCTCTCGGCCCTCAACATCGTCCAGGGATCGATCATCGCCGCGGGCGTCACCCTGATCATGTTCCTCGCCGCCGGCGAGGTGGTGGCGGGCACCATGAGCCTCGGCGACCTGGTGCTGGTCAACGCCTTCATGATCCAGATGTTCATCCCCCTCAACTTCCTCGGCGTAGTCTACAGCCAGCTCAAGCACGCCCTCTCCGACATGGAGCGGATGTTCGACCTGCTCGAGGAGGAACCGGAGATCCAGGACGCCGCCGACGCGCGCCCCCTGGAGGTGGGTGACGGAGAGGTCCGCTTCGAGCACGTCTCCTTCGCCTACGGACCCGACCGGCCGATCCTGCGTGACGTCGACTTCGTCATCCCCCCGGGCCGCAAGGTGGCGGTGGTGGGCCCCAGCGGCGCCGGCAAGTCGACCCTGGTGCGGCTGCTGTTCCGCTTCTACGACGTGGACGACGGCCGGGTGCTGATCAACGGCCAGGACGTGCGCCAGGTCACCCAGGAGAGCCTGCGGGCGGCCATCGGCATCGTCCCCCAGGACACGGTGCTGTTCAACGACACCATCTACTACAACATCGCCTACGCCCGCCCCGACGCCTCGCCGGAGGAGGTCCACGCCGCGGCGAAGACCGCCCACATCCACGACTTCATCCTCTCCCTCCCCCAGGGCTACGAGACGGTGGTGGGCGAGCGGGGGCTGAAGCTCTCGGGCGGCGAGAAGCAGCGGGTCGCGATCGCCCGCGCGGTGCTCAAGAACCCGCGCATCCTGGTCTTCGACGAGGCCACCTCCTCCCTCGACTCCCACTCGGAGAAGGCGATCCTCGACAACCTGCGCGAGGTGGCCCAGGACCACACCACCCTGGTGATCGCCCACCGTCTCTCCACCATCGTCGACGCCGACCAGATCCTGGTGATGGAAGGGGGGAGGATCGTCGAGCGTGGCAGCCACCGGCAACTGCTGGAGGCGGAGGGGGCCTATGCCCAGCTCTGGCGGTTGCAGTTGCGCGAGCGACAACTGGAAAGCGAGGAGAAGGCCCTGCTGGAGGAGGCGGGCACCGGCTGAAGCCCCACTCGGCGATGGCCGGGGGGGTGCGCTACAATGACCGCTCGTTCCGCACGGGAAAAGAATCGGACCCCATGAATACCTTTAGCTGGATCTTCCTCGCTCTTCTGCTCCTCGATCTGGCCATCCAGGGCTGGCTGGCACGGCGCCAGATCCGTACCGTGCGGGCGCACCGCGACCGGGTCCCCGAACCCTTCACCGGCACCATCGAGGGGGCGACCCACCGCCGCGCCGCCGACTATACAGTGGCCAAGACCCGCTTCGGCCGCCTCGAGGCGGGATACGGCGCCCTGATCCTGCTCGGCTGGACCCTCGGCGGAGGCGTCGAGGCGGTGGATCGGCTCTGGCGGGGTCTCGAGCTGCCGCCCCTGGCTGTCGGCACCGGCATGGTCCTCTCGGTGCTGCTGATCGGCTCCCTGCTGGAGCTGCCCACCTCGGCCTGGCGCACCTTCGTCCTGGAACAGCGCTTCGGTTTCAACCGCACCACCCCCGGCCTGTTCGTCGGGGACCTGCTCAAGGGGGCGCTGCTCACCCTGCTTCTGGGAGGGCCGCTGGTAGCGGTGGTGCTGTGGCTGATGGAGGTCGCCGGCCCCCTCTGGTGGGTCTGGGCCTGGGGGGTCTGGTTCGGTTTCAGTCTGTTGATGATGTGGGCCTGGCCGACCCTCATCGCCCCCCTCTTCAACCGCTTCGAGCCGCTGGAGGACGAGGCCCTGAAAAGCCGCATCGAGGCGTTGCTGAGGGAGGCGGGGTTCCGCTCCAGCGGCATCTTCGTCATGGACGGCTCCCGCCGCTCCGCCCACGGCAACGCCTACTTCACCGGCCTCGGCGGCAACAAGCGGATCGTCTTCTTCGACACCCTCCTCCGGCAGCTCTCGCCGGACGAGATCGAGGCGGTGCTGGCCCACGAACTGGGCCACTTCCGCCGCCACCACGTGCGCAAGCGGCTGGCCGGCATGGCCGGCATCGCCCTGGCGGGTCTGGCCCTGCTCGGCTGGCTGATGGAGCAGCCCTGGTTCTACCAGGGGCTCGGCTACCACCTGCCCGGGCCGGGCGTACACGTGGCGCTGGTGCTCTTCATGCTCGCCAGCCCGGTCTTCAGCTTCTTTCTCTCCCCGCTGCTGGCCTGGCTCTCGAGACGACAGGAGTTCGAGGCGGACGAGTTCGCCGCCCGTCTGCGGGGCCCCCATCACCTGGTAGAGGCGCTGGTGAAACTCTACGCGGAGAATGCCGCCACCCTCACCCCCGACCCCCTCTACTCCGCCTTCCACGACTCCCACCCGCCAGCCCCGGTGCGGGTCCGTCACCTGCAGCGGCTCGCCGAAGGCGCCTCCTGACGCGATGGCGAAGCGGCGGCTCTCGCGACGCCAGATCGAGAGGATCCGCGCCCTGCGCGCGAACGCCCGACCGGACACCGGCGGACGGGAGGATGGCCTCGGTCCCGAGCAGGAGGGCCGGATCATCGCCCACCACGGCCGCTCGCTGGTGGTGGAGGATGGCGAGGGGAGGCTGCACCACTGCTGGGTGCGCCAGAACCTGGGGGCGCTCGCCTGCGGCGACCGGGTCCGTTTCCGCGCCGACGGCCGCGGGGGCGGCGTGGTGGAGGCGCGGCTCCCCCGCGACTCGCTGCTGGCCCGTTTCGACGAGCGGGGGCGCGAGCGCCCCATCGCCGCCAACATCGACCGCATCGTGGTGGTCTCCGCCGTGGTGCCGGAGATGGACGAGTTCCTGGTGGACCGCTACCTGGTGGTGGCGGAGAACACCGGCATCCCCGCCGCCCTGGTGCTCAACAAGATCGACCTGGCCGACGAGACCACGCTGGCGGCGCTGGACGCCCGCCTGCAGGTCTACCGGCGGCTCGACTATCCGGTGGTGCTCAGCAGCCGCGAGAGTCGCCACGGCCTCGACGAGCTGAAGGCGCTGCTCACCGGCCACAGCTCCATCCTGGTGGGCCAGTCGGGGGTGGGCAAGTCGTCGCTGATCAACGCCCTGGTCCCCGACCTGGAGATCCGCGTGGGCGAACTCACCCCAGCCCGCCACGGCCGCCACACCACCTCCTCCACCATGCTCTACCACCTCCCCTTCGGCGGCGAGATCTTCGACTCGCCGGGGGTACGCGACTTCGCCCTCTGGCAGGTGGACCGGCGACAGATCGAGCGGGGCTTTCGCGAGTTCCGGCCGCTGCCGGGCCGGTGCCGCTTCCGCGACTGCACCCATCTGCGGGAGCCGGGCTGCGCGGTGCGCGAGGCGGTGGAGAGGGGGGAGATCGCGGCCCGGCGCTTCGAGAGCTACCGGCGGATGGTGGAGGAGATGGCGGAGAGGAGTGGCTGAATCCCACGGGCCACCAGCCACGCCGCCCCTCTCTTTCGACGGGCCCGACGGGTTCAATGGCCGGGCAGCATGCTGCGGACGAGTGCCCGCACCGCTTCCCGCTGGGAGGGCGGGAGGCGCATCCACATCAGCGCCAGGTCGAACCCCTCGCGGGTCAGCACCGTCTGCGAAAGGGGGGGCGGGGTGCGCCTCTCCTCCACACCGGCCGGCAGACGCGTTGCCGATTCCGCCTCCTCCGACATCTCCTCGGGGTACTTGGGCCCGGCGCCCGCCAGCAGCCAGTTGGATCGCACGCCAAGGTGGTGGGCCAGCTTCACGAGCTGCGAGGTGCGCGGAAAATCCTGCCCCTTGAGCCACTTGCCCACCTGCTGGGGCGGAGCACCCAGCACCTTGGCCAGCTCACTCTGCCGCCCCTGTCCCAGGCGGGGAAACCCCCGCTCGTCCAGCGTCTCGTTGAGACGCCCGGCAAACTTCTCTCGCTCCGATGTCATGCTTCCTTTCCTCGTCCTTGCGGAGCACCCTCCCCGCACACAGGCCAGAGGGGCTCGCTCCCTACCCTTTTCGACCGTCGAGAATCTCCTCGATGGCGTCCATGATCTCGTTCATGCGACGTACCAGGGCCCGGTAGGGCTCGGGCGAGGCGAGATCGACACCCGCCCGTTTCAGCAGCTCGTAGGGGTAGTCGGAATCCCCCGACTTGAGCAGCTCCAGGTAGCGCTCCCGCGCCTCGATGTCGCCCGCCGCCACCTCGCGGGCCAGCAGCGAAGAGGCGGCGATTGAGGTCGCGTACTGATAGACGTAGAAATTATAATAAAAATGTGGAATATATGCCCACTCGATGGCATACAGGTCGTCCACCGTCATCACACCCTTGTCGTGGCCGTGATAGCGGCGCAGCAGATCCAGGTAGATCTCGCTGAAGCGTTCACCCGAGAGACTCTCCCCCCGCTCCACCGCCTGGTGGATCTTCAACTCGTACTCGGCGAACATCGCCTGGCGGAAGAAGGTGCCACGGTACTGCTCCAGGGCGTTGCCCAGGTAGAAGAGCCGCTCCCGGTCGTCCTTCGCCTCCTTCAGCAGCCGGTCGAGCAGCAGATCCTCGTTGAAGGTGGAGGCCACCTCGGCGAGGAAGATGGAGTAATCGGCGAGATGGTAGGGCTGATTGCGGTTGGAGAGCCACGAGTGCAGGGCGTGCCCCCACTCGTGGGCGAGGGTCGAGAGGGAGTCGTAGTCGTCGTTGTAGTTCATCAGCACGAAGGGGTGCATGTCGTAGACCGCCCCGTTCATGTAGGCGCCGGAGCGCTTGCCGGGTCGCGGATAGACGTCCATCCAGCGGCTGCCGAACCCCTCCCGCATCACCGAGACGTACTCCTCACCGAGCGGCTCCACCGCCTCCAGCACCAGCCGCTTGGCCTTCTCGATGTCGATCTCCGGATCGGCATCGACGATGGGCGGATAGATGTCGTAGTAGCGCAGGTCCTCGATGCCGAGCATCCGCCCCCGCAGCCGGAAGTAGCGGTGCAGGGTATCGAGGTTGGCGTTGGTCTGCTCGATGAGGGTGTGGTAGACCTTCTCGGGGATGTTGCCGTTGCCCAGCGCCGCGGCCAGGGAGCTGGGATAGTTGCGGCTCTTGGCGTAGAACCAGTCGCGTTTCATCTGCGAGTAGAGACTCACGCCGAAGGTACGCTGGAACTTCTGCCACTGGGGCCAGAAGGTCTCGAACAGGCGCTTGCGCAGGGCACGATCGGTGGAGCCCCGGTAGCGGCTGTAAGTGGACTGGCTGAGCAGCATGCTCTTGCCGGGCTCCGGCTCGAAGGTGACCCAGGGCATGTCGGCATTGGCGAGGATGCCGTAGAGGTCCTCGGGGGCGCCGGTCACCATGGAGGCACTGGCCAGCAGCGCCTCCCCCTCCTTGCTCAGGGTGTGCGGGGCGCGGCGCAGGATGTCGTCGAGGATGTGGCGATAGGTGGCGAGACCCGGATCCTGGCGCAGGAAGCGGTCGATGGTCCCGGCACCGATGGCGAGGATCTCCGGATCGACGAAGGCGGTCACCTCACCGAAACGGGTATAGAGGATGTCCGCCCGCTGCTTGAGATCGAGGGACGCCGCCACCTTGGTGTTCTCATCGTACTTCATGGAGGCGTAGGAGCTGAGCCGCTCCAGCCGGCGGCGCAGGTCGAAGTAGCGGTCGAGACACCCCTTGAGACGTCCGGCGCTGCTCCCCAGCCGCCCCTCGCACTCACCGAACGCCTCGAGGTCCTTCTCGAGAGCGCGGGCATCGCCTCCCCAGGCCTCGGCATCGGCGTAGATGGACTCCAGGTTCCAGCGATCCTTCAGGGGTTCGGCATCGACCGGAAAGGCCATCGACAGGGTGACCAGCAGCGCTGGCAACAGACGTGTGGCGGACATGGTTCTCTCCCTCTTCTTGTTGTGATCGGGGCGTTCAGTCAGGAGTGTGACAGGCGACCCACCGCCCGGGTTCCAGCTCGCGCAGGATCGGCACCTCGTCGGCGCAGCGCGGGTGGGCCTTGGGACAGCGGGTGCGGAAGGCGCAGCCGCTGGGCGGGTCGAGGGGCGACGGAAGGTCCCCGCGCAGCGAGACCTCCCGCTTGGCGCGCTCGATGGCCGGATCGGGGATCGGCACGGCATCGATCAGGGCCCGGGTGTAGGGGTGGCGGGGATGCTGGTAGAGGGTATCGGAGTCCGACAGCTCCGCCACCCGGCCCAGGTACATCACCATCACCCGGTGGCTGATGTGCTCCACCACGCTCAGGTCGTGGGCGATGAAGATCAGCGCCACGCCGAACTCCCGCTGCAGATCCATCAGCAGGTTGACCACCTGCGCCTGGATGGAGACGTCGAGGGCGCTCACCGGCTCGTCGCAGATGATCATCTCGGGGCGGACGATCAATGCCCGGGCGATGCCGATGCGCTGGCACTGGCCGCCGGAGAACTCGTGGGGATAGCGGTTGATCTGGTTGGGCAGCAGACCCACCCGCTCCATCATCTCCTGCACCTTTTGCCGGCGCGCCTCGCGGCCGAGCCGGGGCTCGAAGGTCTGCAGGGGCTCGGCGATGATCTGGCCCACCGTCATGCGCGGGTCGAGGGAGGCGAGCGGGTCCTGGAAGATCATCTGCATCAGGCGGCGTCTGTCGCGCATCTCCCGTCGGGAGAGCCCCACCAGCTCCTCGCCCTTCAGGCGCACGCTGCCCCCCGCCGGGGGGACCAGCCCGAGGATGCCGCGGGCCAGGGTCGACTTGCCGCAGCCCGACTCGCCTACCACGCCGAGGGTCTCGCCCGGCTGCAGATCGAAACTGACACCGTCCACCGCCCGCAGGGTGCGCGCCTTACGGAAGAGCCCGCCCTGGGGCAGCACCGGGAAGTGGACCTGGAGATCGCGGACCGAGAGCAGCGGTTCAGTCATGGCTCACCTCCAGGTGGCAGGCACGGAGACGGTCCGGCCCCACCTCCACCAGCGACGGCTTCTCCACCGCGCAGCGGTCGAGGCGCCGCTCGCAGCGCGGCTGGAAGGGGCAGCCCGGAGGCAGATGGAGCAGGTTGGGCGGGTTGCCCGGAATGGAGTGGAGGCGGGTGCCCCCCCGGCGATCGAGCCGCGGCACCGATTCCAGCAGCCCCTGCGTGTAGGGATGGAGCGGCCGCTCGAAGATCTCCTCCACCGGGCCGTACTCGACCATCTCGCCCGCGTACATCACCAGCACCGTGTCGCACAGCCCCGCCACCACCCCCAGATCGTGGGTGATGAGGATGATGGAGGTGTCGAAGTCCGCCTTCAGCTCCCGCATCAGGTGCATGATCTGCGCCTGCACGGTCACGTCCAGGGCGGTGGTGGGCTCGTCGGCGATCAGCAGCGCAGGCTGGCAGAGCAGGGCCATGGCGATCATCACCCGCTGGCGCATGCCACCCGAGAACTCGTGGGGGTAGCGGTCCACCCGGTTGGCCGCGTCGGGGATCTTCACCGCGTCGAGCATCTCGATGGCGCGCCGCCGCGCCTCCGCCTCGCTCATCCCCTTGTGCAGCACCAGCACCTCCGCCATCTGCTTCGAGATGCGCAGGTAGGGGTTGAGGGAGGTCATCGGGTCCTGGAAGATGATCGAGATGGCGTCACCGCGGATCCGGTTCAGTTCTGAGGGGGTGAGCGACAGCAGGTCGGTGCCGCGGAAGTCGACCCGCCCCTCGGCCCGGCCGTTGGAGGCGAGCAGGCCGAGCATGGAGAGCACCGTCTGGCTCTTGCCGGAGCCCGACTCGCCGACGATGCCAAGGGTCTCGCCGGCGCGCATGCGGAAGCTGAGGCCGTCCACCGCCCGGATCTCTCCGTCATTGGTCTCGAAGCGGACCCGGAGGTCCTGCACGTCCAGTAGTCTCTGCGGATGGTCCATGGGTCAGCGATCCTTGGGATCGAGGGCGTCGCGCAGGCCGTCGCCGATGAAGTTGAAACAGAACAGGGTGGTGGCGAGGAAGAGCGCCGGGAAGATCAGGCTCCAGGGCGCCACCTCCATGTCCGCCGCCCCCTCGTTGACCAGTGCCCCCCAGCTCGTGGCGGGCTCCTGCACGCCGAGGCCGAGGAAGCTGAGGAACGACTCCACCAGGATCACCTGGGGAATGGTGAGGGTGACGTAGACCACCACCACACCGAGCAGGTTGGGCACGATGTGACGGCGGATGATGGTCAGGGTGCCGACCCCGCACGCCTCGGCCGCCTCGATGAACTCCTTGTGCTTGAGGCTGAGGGTCTGGCCGCGGACGATACGTGCCATGTCGAGCCAGTTGATGGCGCCGATGGCGACGAAGATGAGGACGATGTTGCGGCCGAACAGCACCATCAGCAGGATGACGAAGAACATGAAGGGCATGGCGTAGAGGATGTCGACGATGCGCATCATGATGTTGTCGACCCGGCCACCCAGGTAGCCGGCGATAGCGCCGTAGGTGATACCGATGAGCAGCGACACCAGGGTGGCCACCACCCCCACCATCAGCGAGACCCGCCCGCCGTAGAGGGTGCGGACGAAGAGGTCGCGCCCCACCATGTCGGTACCGAAGATGTGGCCGGTCTCGATGGAGGGGGGAATGGAGATGTTGTCCCAGTCCGCGCCGTCGTACTCGTAGGGGCTGAGGAAGGGAGCGAAGATCACCAGCAGGGTGATCACCCCGAGGATCATGGCGCTCACCATCGCCGCGCGATTGCGCTTGAGCCGCAGCCAGGCGTCCTGCCAGAGACTGCGCCCCTCGATCTCCTCGCCGGCGGCCGCCTGCATCAGCCCGGCGGTCTTCTCTCGATCCACCACGGCTCAGTACCTCACTCTCGGGTCGAGCAGTCCGTAGACCAGGTCGACGATGAAGTTGAAGACGATGATCAGCACCCCGTAGAAGATCACCACCCCCATCACCAGGGTGTAGTCGCGGTTGAGGGCCCCCTGGACGAAGTACCGGCCGATCCCGGGGATGCCGAAGATCTGCTCGATCACCACCGAGCCGGTGATGATCCCGGCAGTGGCCGGACCGAGATAGGAGACCACCGGCAGCAACCCCGGCTTGAGGGCGTGGCGCATCAGCACCACCCGCTCGGGCAACCCCTTGGCGCGGGCGGTGCGGATGTAGTTGCTGCGCAGCACCTCGATCATGCTGCCCCGGGTGAGCCGCGAGATGTAGGCGATCTGCGGCAGGGCGAGGGCGATCACCGGCAGGATCATGTTGGGCAGGGCGCCGTCGTTCCACCCCCCCGCCGGCAGCCAGTGGAGATAGACGGCGAACACCAGCAGCATCAGCGGGGCCATGACGAAGTTGGGGATGGAGATGCCGGTCATGGACAACGCCATCACCGTGTAGTCGAGCCGCGAGTTCTGGCGCAGCGCGGCGAGGGTGCCGAAGGTGACCCCCACCACCAGCGCCAGGGCGATGGCCGACAGCCCCAGCCTCAGCGACACCGGGAAGCCGGCTCCGATCAGCTCGGTGACCGAGTAGTCCTTGTACTGGAAGGAGGGGCCGAAGTCACCGTGCGCCACGTCCCAGAGATACCGTCCGTACTGCATCCAGAGCGGCTCGTCCAGGTGGTACTTCTTGTCCAGGTTGGCCTGCACCTCGGGGGGCAGCATCTTGTCGGTGTCGAAGGGGCCACCGGGTGCCACCCGGATGAGGAAGAAGGCCAGGGTGATGATCAGCAACAGCGTGGGCCAGGCGCCGAGAAAGCGCCGGAAGGCGTAGGCGAGCACGGTCGGATTCCCCCTGTGGTGTCACGGGCGCCGGGGAGCGGCGGTCCCGCGGTTCGGTTCAGTGTTCAAGGATGTAGAGATGCTTGCTGTAGTGGTGGTCCATGATGTTGTCCACCCAGCCCCCGACCCACGGCTTCACCACGTGCTTGCTCACGTAGAAGTAGATGGGCAGGATCGGGTAGTCGTTGATCATGATCCGTTCCGCCCGGCGCAGCAGCTCCTCCCGTTTCTTCAGGTCCGGTTCGTGGGCAGAGGCCTCCAGCAGCGCGTCGTACTCCGGATTGTCGTAGCCGGAGTCGTTGATGCCGTGCCGGGAGTGGAGCAGTTCGGCGAAACTGTAGGCGTCGTTGTAGTCGGCGATCCAGCCGGCCCGGAAGACCTGGGTGAGCCGTTTCTGCTTGCGGTTCTCGAGGAACACCTTCCACTCCTCGTTGACCAGCCGCACCCGCACGCCCAGCGCCCTCTTCCACATCACACCGATGGCGACGGCGATCTTCTTGTGGTTCTCGTTGGTGTTGTAGCGGATCTCCACCGTGAGGGGATTCTCCCTGGAGTAGCCCGCCTCCTGGTAGAGCCGGCGCGCCTCGGCCAACCGCTCCTCCTTCGACAGCTTCTTCCACTCGTACTCCACCGCCTCGTAGTGGAGCACGCCCGGCGGGACCCAGCCGTAGGCGGGGATCTCTCCGGCCCGCAACACCTTGCCGGTGAGGATCTCGCGATCCACCACCATGGTCAGGGCCTGGCGCAGCTTGCGGTTGTCCTTGAAGGGGGGACGGGTGAGATTGAAACCGTAGTAGTAGGTCCCCAGGTAGGGGGCGATGCGCACTTCGTCGGGGATGTTCTTGCGCAGCCAGCCAAGCTGGGTGAGCGGGAAGGCCTCGGTGGTATCCAGCTCGCCGGCCCGGTAGCGCTTGAGTTCGGTGGACTGGTCCTCGATGGGGTAGTAGATCACCTTGTCGAGGGTGGTGTTGGCATCGTCCCAGTAGCGGGGATTGCGCTCCAGCACGATGTGCGACTGGACCCGCCACTCCTTGAGGACGAAGGCGCCGTTGGAGAGCAGCCGGCCGGGGCGGGCGAACTTCTCGCCATACTGCTCCACGTTCTGCCGGTTTACCGGGTAGGTGGAGGAGTGGGTGAGCAGGCCGAGGAAATAGGGCGTCGGCCCCTTGAGCGTCACCTTCAGGGTGTAGTCGTCGAGTGCCTCCACCCCCAGCCTCTCCTTCGGCATCTTCCCCTGGATGATCGCCTCGGCGTTGAGGATCGGCGCCAGGGTCTGGGAGTAGTAGGAGCCGGTCATGGGATCGACGATCCGCCGCCAACTGAAGACGAAGTCGTGGGCGGTGACCGGATCGCCGTTGGACCAGACCGCGTTGCGGCGCAGATGGAAGAGGTAGGTCTTGCCGTCCTCGCTGATCTCCCAGCTCTCCGCCGCCCCCGGCACCAGCTCGCCGTCGGGGGCCTCCGAGACCAGTCCCTCGAAGAGGTCGCGCTGGATGTTGGAGGAGGGCACGCCCTCCGACTTGTGGGGGTCGAGGCTCTGGGGCTCCGAACCGTTGCCCCGGTGGAGCACCTGCTCCGCAGCCAGCTTCACCCCGGCGGGTGGCGCCGCGGACGCGGTGACCGGCGACACCAGGAGGGTCGCCGCCAGCAGAATCAGCCATCTTTTCATTGTTGTTTCCCGTGTTCCGATCCGCCCTCCGGAGGGAGCATACCCCACGGCGGGAACCGTCTCCACCACCCGCGCCGGCGAGAGAACCGTCTGACAGGCTGCCGAAAAACGGGGTCTTTCGGCGGCCTGTGTGCAGTACAGGGACGTATCGCCGTTTTCAATGACCTCAACTCATTGAAAACGGAAGGGAACGGGAAACCGCGTTTTCCCGTTCCCGGGTTGGAAAAGCCCGGGGAAGGGCCTTTTCAACGTCCCGCCAAGGCGCCGGAGCCCTCCTCCGGTAAACGTCAGCGTCGGTGGTGCGTTGACTGGGACAGGCAGCAAAGACTCGGTCGTCGGAAGGAGCGGCCCTCTCCGGTTTCTCTCCCGCGCCGCCCCTTCCCGGGGCGCGGCGGGACCGTTGCCGGCCGCTGTTGACGGGCAATCATTCCACAAACCCGAAGGCGAGACAAGAACCCCCTTCCCTTCCGGCGACCGGATCCGGTCGACTTTACCCGGAACAGGAGCATGCAGATGAACAGAACGATCCGACACCTGGTCATCGTCGTTCTCTCGGCGCTGATCGCCGCCTGCGCCACCACCGAGCCCTACAGCCGGGTGAGCGGTGAATATATCGGCGCCACCATGAAGCGCTACCCGGTGATCATCCTCTCCATCGACGGCAAGATGCGTTCCCCCGACAACGCCTGGAACCTGCCCGCCGGCACCCACACCTTCCTGGTGGTCCCGGTGCGTCCCAACTACACCTACCGAACGGCCAACGCCAAGGAGATCACCATCGACATGGAGCCGTGCAGGATGTATTACCTCGCCGCCCAGGTGGGCAGCGTGGTGAAACGGGACGACTGGGAGCCGGTGGTGGACAAGGTACGGGAGATCAAGAGCTGCAGCCGGGAGACGGGGGCCGGTTCCTCCTGACAGGCTGTTGAAAAACACCGTTTTTCGGCAGCCTGTCGGACTTCAAGCTGAAGGTCACTCTGCCCCCAGAGGCGGGAAGGACCTCCCGGGGGCGTTGGCGGCAAGGATGCCGCCGACGAGCCCCCAGGGATGGGTTTACGGCGTCCCCCGGGAGGTCCTTCCCGCCTCTCGGGGCCCCGCGGAATGCACCAGAACCTGATGGCCCGTCACAGGCCGACAGGCTGCCAGTCTCATTGAAAACGTGAGGAAGCCGGAAATCGCATTTTCGGCTTCCGGCGTCGAAAAAGGCCAGGACGGCCTTTTTCAACATCCTGCCAGAGAGGCCAGGCGGCATGCCGGGTGCAACCCGGCGCTCCCGGGGCATCGGATCATTCGGGGGTCCGGGGGGCGGACAGCAGCTCGTACTTGCGCAGATAGCCGCGCAACTGGTGATAGGTGAGACCCAGGTACTCGGCGGTCCGGCGCTGGTTGAAGCGGTTGGCGCGCAAGGCCCCCTCCAGCAACCGGCGCTCGAGCCGTTCCACCTCGGCCTTGAAGTCGTATGGCCCGGCGGCGGGATCCGGCCCCTCCTCGGCGGTCTGTTTCGCCGCCTTCTCCCGCGCAACCGCTGAAGATGCCGGCGTTCCCAGGCGCCAGGGCGAATCGAACGGATCGAAATCGAGGCTCTCCACCGGCCGCCCCTCCTCGCTCTTGTAGACGGCGCGTTCGATAACGTTCTTCAGCTCGCGGACGTTGCCGGGCCACGGCCAGCGGCGCATCGCCTCCAGCGCCCCGTCGCTGAAGCCGGGGAAGTATTCGCGCCCCAACTCCCGCACCATGCCGAGGGCGAAGTGTTCCGCCAGCACCGGGATGTCCTCCTGGCGCGCCCTGAGGGGCGGAAGGGTCACCACGTCGAAGGAGAGACGGTCCAGCAGGTCCTCCCGAAACTTCCCCTCCCGCGCCAGCGAGGGAAGATCCACGTTGGCGGCGGCGATGATCCGCACGTCGGCCTGGAGGGTCTGGGTCCCCCCCACCCGCTCGAACTCCCCGTACTCGATCACCCGCAGCAGCTTCTCCTGCACCCGCATCGACATGCTGGCGATCTCGTCCAGGAAGAGGCTCCCCCCGGCTGCCCGCTCGAAGCGCCCCCGGTGGCGACGGGTGGCCCCGGTGAAGGCACCCGCCTCGTGACCGAACAGCTCCGTCTCCAGCAGCGTCTCGGGAAGCGCCGCGCAGTTGAGCTTGACGAAGGGCTGATCCCATCGCCGTGAGAGATAGTGGAGACGGGCCGCGATCAGCTCCTTGCCGGTCCCCCGCTCACCCAGTACCAGCACCGGGCGATTGAGCGAACCGAGTCGGGAGACGTGTTCAAGCACCTCGAGGAACACCGGATCCTGCCCGATGAGTGACCGTGATTCCAGACCGTTCATGCCCCTTCCCGACAGTCAAATCTTGGTGAATTACACCAAATGTTAGTATAGACCGCCATCGACTGCATCGCCTCCTTTCCCGATCTCCTGAAACATTCCCTTGGTATTCAATGGATTGAAGCGAACCCCCGAGGCTGGCACGGTTCCTGATAGAGGTTGGGCAGAGAGAAAAAGAAACCCAACCACAGGAGTGGCAGCAATGAGCAGCAACAGGAGTTTCCGAAAGGGCGGCATCGCGCCAGGGATCCTCGTCCTGGCGATCGGCCCTGGCGCGACCCCCGCCGGCGCCGCGGAACCACCCGCCCCCACCCTCGACGACGAGATCGCCCGGCAGGGCGAGCAGGCGATGGAGCGGATGCGGGAAGAGTTCCGCGACCCCGCTCACTGGCGCCGGCAGGCGGAACGGGCCTATCACGACCATCTGGCGCAGTACCTGCTGCTGCACACCCGCCTGGCGAAGAACGGCGCCTGCGAGTGCGCGAGCGAACGGTGAACCGACGACGGGCACGCCCCCCGGCAGGCTGTCGGGAAGAGCCCTTCCCGGGCCTTCTCGACTCAGGAACGAATCAGGAGACTAGAGAGATGGGCATCTTTTCCCGCTTCAGCGACATCATCAACTCCAACATCAACACCCTCCTGGACAAGGCGGAAGACCCCGAGAAGATCATCCGCCTGGTGATCCAGGAGATGGAGGACACCCTGGTGGAGGTGCGCAGCAACGCGGCCCGCACCATCGCCGAGCAGAAGACCCTGCGCAGGCGCCTGGCACGCATCCGGGAGGAGGCGGCCGAGTGGCAGCGCAAGGCGGAACTGGCGATCCGCAAGGGGCGGGACGATCTGGCCCGGGCCGCACTGACGGAGAAGAGCACCCTGGAACGGGCCGCCGCGGCGATGGAGGAGGAGATGGGCGAGGTGGAAGAGCAGATCGCCCATCTCAACGACGACATCGCGCGTCTGCAGGCCAAGCTGGAGGACGCGCGGGCTCGCCAGAAGGGCCTCGCCATGCGCCAGAAGACGGTGGCGAGCCGCCTGAAGACGCGTGATACACTGGCCGACGACCGCATCAACAGCGCCCTCTCCCGCTTCGAGGGGCTGGAGCAGAAGATCGATCACCTGGAGGGGAGGGTGGAGGCCCACGACCTGGGCCAGGGTCGCCGTCTCGACGAGGAGTTCGAGGCGCTGGAGAAGGATGAACACGTGGAGGCGGAACTGGAGGCCCTGAAGCGACGCCTGCAAACGGATGACGGCAACGCCTCCGACGAGCGGGGCTGATCCGCCTCCACCATCCATGCGAGGTAGACGATGGAAGACGTATTCCTGCCGATCATCATGATCTTCATGATCTTCGTCGCGCCACTTTGGCTGATCATGCACTATTACACCCGGCTCAAGACGTCGGGCAGCCTCTCCCGCGAGGACGAGACCATGTTGCGACAGCTCTGGGAGAGCAGCCAGCGCATGGAGGAGAGGATCCGCGTCCTGGAGACCATCCTCGACGACGAGGTCCCGGACTGGAGGAGCAAGAGCCGATGAACACAACCACCCCGAGCCCCAACCGTCTCTACCGGGACAAGGAGCACGGCGTGATAGGCGGCGTCTGCGCCGGCGTCGCCGAGTACCTGGGGATCCGGCGCGGCGTGGTGCGCCTGATCGCCGTGCTGCTGCTCGTCTTCTGGACCTTCCCGACCCTCCTGATCTACCTGCTCGGGGTCGCCTTCCTCGAGGAGAAGCCGCCGCAGGTGACGGTGGCGCCGGAGCAGGAGCAGTTCTGGCACTCGGTCCGGCGCTCGCCCCGCCAGACCCTCGACGAGATCGGCGCCCGGATGCGCGAGACCGAGCGCCGCCTGCAGGCGCTGGAGGCCTATCTCACCTCGCGCCGTTTCCGGCTCGACCGCGAATTCGAACAGATCCGGGACTGACGGCCCGACGGACTCCCGTCCGGATTCGGCTTCGTCCCGAGGGGGGGAGACCCCGGCACCGACGGCTCGACAGCAGGGGAGAAAACACAATGTCAGTCTTCCAGATGGTGGTGGCGATCGTCTTCATCGGCATGGCCGGCCACGTGATCCAGGAGTGGATCGCCATGCGCCGGGAACGGAACCGGAAACTGGACGACGAGACCCGGGCGCGCATCGAGGAACTCGAGGAGCGGATCCGCACCCTCGAGGCGATCGTCACCAGCCGCGACTACGACCTCAAGAAGGCGTTCGAGGAGCTGGAGAGGGAGTAGCGCCAAGGATGTGAAATATTCACATCGCCTGCCGACCACCGCCACGTACTATACTTGCCGGATCGAATCCCGACCCACTTCCAGGAAAGGCGATCCATGCAAAACACCCTCCTTCGCGCCGGCCGGCGCGCCCTGGCCTCTCTTCTCCTCCTGCCCCTCCTGATCTCCGGTTGCGCGACGCCCGGTGGTGGCAGTGACGAGGGGGCACGGCTCGTCCCCTCCACCGTCTTTCCCTCCCCCTATCACGTGCGGGAACTGCCCAACGGCCTGCGCGTGGTGGTGATGCCCACCAGCACCCCCGACATCGTCTCCATCCAGATCGCGGTGCAGACCGGTTCACGCAACGAGGCGGAACCGGGCAAGTCCGGCTTCGCCCACTTCTTCGAGCACATGATGTTCCGCGGCAGCGAGAACTACGACGCCGACCGCTACAACGCGATCATGAAGAACATCGGTGCCGACCAGAACGCCTACACCACCGACGACTACACCAACTACCACATCACCTTCACCCGGGGTGACCTGGAGACGGTGATGAAGCTGGAGGCGGATCGTTTCCTGCGCCTGCGCTTCACCGAGCCGGAGTTCCGCACCGAGGCGCTGGCGGTGAAGGGCGAATACCTGAAGAACTTCGCCGACCCGCAGTCCAAGCTCTTCGAGAGGCTGCGCGACACCGCCTTCACCCGGCACACCTACAAGCACACCACCATGGGCTTCTTCGAGGACATCGAGGCGATGCCCGACCAGTTCCAGTACGCCCTGGAGTTCTACCGGCGCTGGTATCGCCCGGAGAACACCACCATCGTGCTGGCCGGCGACGTCGAACCGGCCGAGGTGTTCGAACTGGCGGAGCGCTACTGGTCCGACTGGGAACCGGTCCGTTTCTCCCTGGAGATCCCGGCGGAGCCGGAACCGCGGGGGCCGGTCTACGACCACGTGGCGTGGGACTCCCCCGCCCAGCCCTGGCTGGTGGTCGCCTTCCACGGCCCCGCCTTCCGTCCCGAAGGGAAGGAGCTGCCGGCACTGCAGGCGATCGGCCGGATCCACTTCTCCCATGACTCGCCCCTCTACCAGGAGCTGGTGGTCGAGCGCAAACTGGCGGACCGGATCGCCTACTCGGCCCCGCCCCGCAAGGACCCCTACCTGATCTCGGTCTGGGCGCGCCTCACCGACGAGGCCAACGCTCCGGCGGTACGTGACGCCATCATCGAGACCCTGGTGAAGGCGCGGGTGGAGAAGGTGGAGGCACAACGTCTCGAGGATGTGAAGTCCTCCACCAAGTATGGCCTCCTCGCCTCCCTGGAGAGCGCCGAGGAGATCGGCGCCCTGCTGGCGCGCAGCGTCCAGTACGACCGGCGGCCGGAGGTGCTCGACGAGACCCTCGCCACCCTCGATGCCCTCACCCCGGACGACCTCCAGGCTGCGGCGGAACGCTGGTTCACCGACCGCGGGCGGGTCACCGTCACCCTCTCCCACCAGCCGATGCCCGAGGCGATCCGTGAAGAACCGCAGATGGAGCGCCGCACCCAGGCACTGCGCGCACGCCTCGGCAAGGGCCGGTGGAAGGTGCTGGAGATGCCCTCCGACTCGCCGCTGGTGAACCTCCATCTGGTCTTCCGCACCGGCGCCGCCTTCGAGCCGGACGGCAGGCGCGGCGTCGCCGGTCTCACCACCGCCATGCTCGCCGCGGGCGGTTCCGCCCTGCACACCCGTGCCGATCTGGCCAAGGCCCTCAAGCCGACCGGCGGCAGCTTCTGGAGCCAGGTGGACAAGGAGACGATCGCCTTCGGCGGCACTGTCCACCGCGACCAGCTCGACCGCTGGTACGCCATCGTCTCCGAACATCTCTTCCAGCCCGGCTGGCGCGAAGAGGACCTGGAACACTTCCGCATCCAGGCCATCAATGCCATCCGCAGCGATCTGCGCACCAACAACGAAGAGGAGCTGGGCAAGGAGGTGCTGTACCAGGGGATCTACCCGCCGGACCACCCTTACCACACCCTCAACCGGGGCGTGGTCGGCGACATCGAGCGGCTCTCCATGGAGGACCTGAAGCGATTCCACGCCCTGCAGTTCACCCAGGATCGCCTCATCCTCGGCATCGCCGGCGACTATCCGCGCGAGTTCCTCGAACGCGTGCAGTCCGACCTGGCCTCCCTCCCCGCCGCCGGCGAGGCGAACCCGGCGATCCCCGCCCCGCCCGCCATCGGGGGTCACCGGGCGATCATCGTACGCAAGGAGACCCGCTCCACCGCCGTCTCCTTCGGCTTCCCCATCGAGGTCAACCGGGGCCATCCCGACTGGGTGGCGCTGTGGCTCGCCCGATCCTGGCTCGGCGAGCACCGCAGTTTCGCCGGCCACCTCTTCCAGGTGATCCGTGAACAGCGCGGCATGAACTACGGGGACTACGCCTACATCGAGTACTTCCCCAACGGCATGTTCCAGTTCCACCCGGACAACCACCTGATCCGCTCCCGGCAGATCTTCCAGGTGTGGCTGCGCCCCCTGCGCTCCATCAACGATGCCCACTTCGCCACCCGGGCGGCCATGTACGAGCTGCAGCGCCTGATCGACGAGGGGCTCAGCCAGGAGGAGTTCGAGGCAACCCGCAACTATCTCTACCGTTTCGTCGCCATCCTCGCCGCCTCCCAGGACCGCCAGCTCGGATACGCCATCGACTCCGACGCCTACGGCATCGCGCCCTTCGTCGAGTACGTCCGCAAGGGGCTGGAGCGACTCACCGTGGAGGAGGTCAACCGGGTGATCCGGCGCCACCTGCAGACCGACGACATCCTCTACGTCTTCGTCACCGGCGAGGCCGAGGCACTGCGGGACCGGCTGGCCGCCGACACCCCCTCCCCCCTCCGGTACAACTCACCCAAGCCGGAGGCCCTGCTCGAGGAGGATCGGATCATCGAACGGCTGCCCCTCGGGCTGCCGGCCGGAAGGATCCGGATCGTCGACGTGGAGACGCTCTTCGAGTGATTCGAACGGGGACCCGATCACGGGTCCCCGTCCCCCCCCGGATCGCCCCTCCGCCATTCTCTTATACACATCTCCCTCTTCCACCCAATAGCGAAGAGAAAATCTCCGTTGCCGACGTTCCACTCTAA
>JALTLT010000094.1 GCA_027001815.1 Gammaproteobacteria bacterium
GACGAGAGGAAGAAAACAGCCAGTTCGCCAAAAGCCGATACTCCTGCCCGGGCCGGATCGGGCATGCTCTCCGGCGTCTGACAGAGGGGAGAGGCCACTTCCGAACACCTCACCTCTTCCGCATCGGCCACGTCGGAAACGATGCGCATTATGCCGGAGTACTCGGCCTGATCATCCCGGGAAGAGCGGGGCGGAATCCCCCTGCACCAGTCCTCCAGCAGCTTCCGGACCACCGAAGTGTTCCGTAACACCAGGAATGGGAGCAGTTCCCTCTCGGCCCCACTGTCGTTGACGAGCAACGCGTCAGCCCTGCCCAGAGCGATCATGAGACGCCTCTTCCAGCGCGGAAAATAGAGCGACTCTGCGGGTGAAACCACGAGCAGCTCCACTCCTGGCCGCCCCATCTCCCGCAACAGACACGCTGCCAGACGGGCCGGATCCTCCTCCGCGTCCAGCCGCTCCCATTCCACCTGTCGCGCCTCGCCAGGCCAGCGCTCCAGGGAGACATGCCCCCGCTCCACCTCCTTCCCTCCCCTGCCGCCAGGAACCAGCAGAACCCGGCAGAGGGGATCGTTCGGGAAGTCGATCTGGTGGTCCTCGGCCATTACCCGGCGGATGAGATCGATCTTGCCTTCCAGAGTGCGTATGGGGCCCAGCGCATGAAACACGAAATCCCCCTTGCGGTAGGTGGGCAGGAATGCGTTGAACCTCCAGCTCTCCATTTCCACCCGTACCCTTTCCCGAACCCAGCTCTGGGTGGTGAAGAGGTCCACGAAGGCCTTCTGCTCCCAGCAGGGAGAATCCTCCTGGGCGGTACCATCCACGGCCTCGAGAATCCGGCGCCCCCATTCGTCGTTGCGCACGAAGAAACTGCCGGTATTGAGGTGCAGATCTCCAAACAGATCCCTCTCCTCCAGTTGTGCCACCACCAGGCTGTAACGCTCGTCGCAGAAGGACTCCAGCGCCACCTCCGGATTCATCACCAGGGCGTCGGCGTCGAGCCAGTAGAGCCAGTCGTAGTCTCCGAGGTTTTCCAGCAGCAGGCGGATCTTGCTCCACGCCGGGGGACGACTGGGATCGAGCGTTCCCTCGTGACAGATGAAGTCATAACCCCATCGACGACAATAGGCCTCCTTGGAAGGGTTGGTGAGTTCGGCAAGGGCCCTGATGTTGTCCGTGTAGAGGGTTACCAGTGCGATCCTCGGCTTCATGGGCTCAGACCTCTCCCCGCTCCGGCACCTCACCCCCGTACCACCCCGCCAGCGCGCGCCGCAGCGCCTCGCGCCAGTGCAGCGGGCTCACGCCCAGCTCCTCCCAGCTCCGGTGCTTGTCCAGCACCCCGCACGCCGGCCGCTTCGCCGGCGTCGGCCAGGCCGAGCCCGGGATCGGATCGATTCGGACCGGCCGCTCCAGCAGCCCCGCCGCCAGCCCCTCTTCCTGGATGGCGCAGGCAAAGTCGTACCAGCTCGCCACCCCGGCGTCGGTCCAGTGGCGGATCCCGGCCGCCTCCGGCCGCTCCGACCACTTCCAGATCGCCTCCGCCAGGGTCCGCGCCCAGGTGGGGGTGCCGAGCTGGTCGTCCACCACCCGGATCGAATCCCGCTCGGCCATCAGCCGCAGCATGGTGGCGACGAAGTTGGCGCCCCCGG
>JALTLT010000095.1 GCA_027001815.1 Gammaproteobacteria bacterium
GTGGCCAGCCACCTGCTGGTGGAGGGTGGCCGGGCCGCCTTCATCGACGTGGGAGCGACCACCAATCTGGATCGCCTGCTGGGCGCCCTGGGGGCCCTCGGTCTCCCGCCCCACGCGGTGGAGTGGGTGATGGTGACCCATGTCCATCTGGACCATGCCGGGGCCGCCGGCGCCCTGATGAAAGAGCTGCCCGGGGCGCGCTTGCTGGTCCATCCGCGGGGCGCCCGGCACATGATCGATCCGTCCCGTCTGGTGGCGGGGGCCGCCGCGGTCTACGGCGAGGAGGTGATGGGGCGACTGTTCGGCGAGGTGGTGCCGGTGCCGGCGGAACGGGTGGTGGAGGCGGAGGAGGGGATGGAGGTGCCGCTGGCCGGGCGGCGGCTCGCCATTCTCGACACCCCGGGGCACGCCCGTCACCACTACTGCGTCCACGATCCGCTCACCGCCACGATCTGGACGGGCGACACCTTCGGTCTCTCCTATCGGGAGTTCGACAGTTCCCGCGGCCCCTTCGTCATGCCCACCACCACCCCGGTCCAGTTCGATCCCGATGCGCTGCACCGCTCCATCGATCGCCTGATGGCGCTGGCCCCCCGTCAGGCGGGGCTTGCCCATTTCGGCCTGATCGACGTGGATGCCAGGGTGGCGGCGGATCTCCATGCGGGCGTCGATGCCTTCGTCGCCCTGGCCCTGGAGCGGGAGGGGTTCGAGGAGGGGCGCAAGGCGGCGATCCGCGAGGCGATGACCCGCTGGGTGACCGCGCGGCTCCATGCCCACGGGTCGGCGGAGGCCCCCGAGACCGCCCTGGCCCTGCTCGCCGGTGATCTGGAGCTCAACAGCCAGGGGCTCGACTGGTGGCTGGACCACAGGCAGGGATGAGCGTGGAGACCCTCTACTGGCACGACTACGAGACCTTCGGCGCGGACCCCCGGCGCGACCGCCCGGTCCAGTTCGCCGGCCAGCGCACCGATCTGGACCTCAACCCCCTGGGCGATCCGCTGGTCTGTTTCGCCCGTCCCAGTGGCGACTACCTGCCCAGCCCTTCCGCCTGCCTGGTGACCGGCATCACGCCCCAGCGGGCCCTGGAGGAGGGGCGGCCGGAGGCGCAGTTCATCACCGCGGTGCTGGCGGAACTGGGTCGGCCCGGCACCTGCGGGGTCGGCTACAACAGCATCCGCTTCGATGACGAGGTGACCCGCCACACGCTCTATCGAAACCTCCACGATCCCTACGCGAGGGAGTGGACCAACGGCAACTCCCGCTGGGACATCATCGACATGGTGCGGCTCACCTATGCCTTGCGGCCCGAGGGGCTGGAGTGGCCGATGAAGGAGAGGGGCGTGCCCTCCTTCCGCCTCGAGGCGCTCACCGCAGCCAACGGCATCGCCCACGAGGGGGCGCACGATGCGCTGGCCGACGTGCGGGCCACCATCGAGCTGGCCCGGCGGGTGCGCGAGGCGCAGCCCCGCCTCTACGAGTGGGTCTTCTCCAACCGTACCAAGCGGGCGGCGGGGCGGCTGCTCGATCTCCTCCATCCCGAGCCGGTGCTGCATGTCTCGGCCCGATTCCCCGCCCGCCATGGCTGCCTGGCGGTGGTCGCCCCGGTGATGGTCCATCCGGTCAATCGCAACAGTGTCGTGG
>JALTLT010000096.1 GCA_027001815.1 Gammaproteobacteria bacterium
GCCGCAGCGCCTGGGTGGCGGTGATCAACCGGGCCAAGTATGTGATCCAGCACTATGACCGTACGCCCGCCGTGGTGGAGGCGCTGGAGATGATGGCCCGTGCCTATGACGAACTGGGGCTCGAGGATCTGGCGGCCAACGCCCGGCGGGTGAAGGAGTACAATTATCCGAACATGGCGCGCCAGCCGGCCAGGGGTGCGGCGCGGCGCGAGCCTCCCCCGCCACCGGGGGGGCTCGATACCATCCTCTGACGGGCTGCCGGAAAACGCCTTTCTTCGACAGTCTGCAAGCCGGGGGATGCGGCCCCTGTCGCGTCTTCCCTGAAGACCGTCCTTCGTGCCGGTCCACCATTATCGGGAGCAGTCGAGATGTGGGATTTCTTCGAGACCGTCCGCCACCGCCACTCCATCCGTCGTTACCAGGCCGACATGCCGGTGGAGCCCGAGAAGCTCCACGCCATCCTCGAGATGGCCTGTGCGGCCCCCTCCGCGGGTGATCTCCAGGCCTACCGGATCGAGGTGGTGCGGGCGGATGCCGAACGCGGTGCCCTGCAGGCGGCGGCCCAGGGGCAGGCCTTCATCACCGAGGCGCCGGTCTGTCTGGTCTTCTGCGCCGATCCGCAGCGCTCGGCGGCGGAGTTCGGCGATCGGGGGCGTGATCTCTACGCCCTGCAGGACGCCACCATCGCTGCCGCCTATGCCCAGCTTGCGATCGTCGCGGCCGGCATGGGCTCCACCTGGATCGGCTACTTCGACGAGGTGGCGGTACGCCGGGCGCTCGGCCTGGCCGATTCCCTGGTGCCGGTGGCGATGCTCAGCGTCGGCTATCCGGCGGAGATTCCGGAACCGACCCCACGCCGTCCGCTGGACGAGGTGGTGGGGTTCCGCAAGGCGTGACGGAGTGAGTGGAATGGAGATGCAGGCGGCGATTGCGGCGGTGATCGAGGGGCGGGACCTCTCCGGTGAGGAGATGCAGGGCGTGATGCGCCGGATCATGACCGGCGAGGCGACCCCGGCCCAGATCGGGGGCTTCCTGGTCGGTCTGCGCATGAAGGGGGAGACGGTGGAGGAGATCGCCGCCGCCGCCTCGGTGATGCGCCAACTGGCCACCCCGGTGAAGGTGGGCGGCGACCACCTGGTGGACACCTGCGGCACCGGGGGGGATGCCGCCGGCACCTTCAACATCTCCACCGCCAGCGCCTTCGTGGTGGCCGCCGCCGGCGGGCGGGTGGCCAAGCACGGCAACCGCTCCATCTCCAGCAGGTCGGGCTCGGCGGACGTGCTGGAGGCGGCCGGTGTCAACCTCGACCTGACCCCCGATCAGGTGGCCCGCTGTGTAGAGGAGGTGGGGGTGGGGTTCATGTTCGCCCCCCGTCACCACGGCGCCATGAAGCACGCCATCGGTCCGCGTCGCGAGATGGGGGTGCGCACGCTGTTCAACCTGCTGGGTCCGCTCACCAACCCCGCCTCTGCCCCCAACCAGGTGATCGGTGTCTTCTCCGACCGGTGGGTGGAGCCGCTGGCGCGGGTGCTGGAGCGCCTCGGCAGCCGCCACGTGCTGGTGGTCCATGCAGAGGACGGCATGGACGAGATCTCCGTCGGTGCCGCCACCCATGTGGCGGAGCTGCGCGACGGCGAGGTGCGCGACTACTTCATCACCCCGGAGCAGTTCGGCCTGGAGCGGGCGGATGTGTCGCAACTGGCGGTGGAGGGTGCCGAGGAGAGCCTCGCCACCATTCGCCGGGTGCTGGCGGACGAGCCCGGCCCCGCCCGCGACATCGTGCTGCTCAACGCCGGTGCCGCCATCTACTGTGCCGGTCTGGCGCCGGATCTGGCCGCCGGTATCCAGCGGGCACGGGAGGCGATCGCCTCCGGCGCGGCGGCGCGGCGGCTGGAGCGGCTGGTGGAACTGAGCCGGAGCTTCTCTGTCCAATCCGGCGGTTGAAAGCCGCCAACCTGTCCCCAGTTTGATGATCCCTGGTTGGGCAATGCCGGAGGGATCGTGTTGTCCGGCAACAACGACAAACAGAGCGGAAACAGACTGCGATGAAGCGAATCGTTCTCTATCTGGCCACCAACCTGGCCATCGTCATGGTGCTCAGCATTACCCTGCGGTTGCTGGGCGTGGAACGGATCCTCGACGCACAGGGGGGCGGGCTGGACCTGCAGGCGCTGCTGATCTTCTCGGCGGTGATCGGCTTCGGCGGCTCACTCTTCTCCCTCGCCATCTCCCGGTGGACCGCCAGGCACCTCACCGGCGCGCAGGTGATCGAACGCCCCGCCACTCCGGCGGAGCAGTGGCTGCTCTCCACGGTGGAGCGGCTGGCGGCCCAGGCAGGCATACCCATGCCGGAAGTGGCCATCTACGATGCGCCGGATGTCAACGCCTTTGCCACCGGCCCCAGCAAGTCCAGTTCACTGGTGGCGGTGAGTACCGGCCTTTTGCGCACCATGAACCGCGACGAGGCAGAGGCGGTGCTGGCCCACGAGATCAGTCATGTCGCCAACGGCGACATGGTGACCCTGGCGCTGATCCAGGGGGTGGTCAACACCTTCGTGGTCTTCCTGTCGCGGGTCATCGGTCAGCTGGTGGATCGCGCGGTGTTCAAGACCGAGCGCGGCCACGGTCCGGCCTTCTACATCACCGCAATCGTCGCCGAGCTGGTGCTGGGGATCCTGGCCAGCGTCATCGTCATGTGGTTCAGCCGCCAGCGGGAGTACCGGGCCGATGCCGGTGCCGCCCGGCTGGTGGGCAAGTGGAAGATGATCGCCGCCCTGGAGCGGCTGCGCCAGGCCCACCCGCAGCCTCTGCCTGATCAGCTCGCTGCCTTCGGCATTGCCGGCGACCTGCGCGCCCTGGGGCGTCTCTTCATGTCCCACCCGCCGCTCGAGGAGCGCATCGAGGCCCTGCGCGCCATGCCCTGATCCACGCCCGGCAGCGGGAGCGCCTTCCCGCCTCCCGGGGCAGAGTGACCTTCAGCTTGAAGTCCGACAGGCTGCTGGCAGGCTGTTGAAAAACCCCGTTTTTCTGCGGCCTGTGCCGCGGTGCAGGGATGCACCGCCGTTTTCAATGACGTCAAGTCATTGAAAACGTGAGGAAGCCGGAAATCGCATTTTCGGCTTCCGGCGTTGAAAAAGGCCAGGACGGCCTTTTTCAACATCCTGCTACCCCTCTCCATTCTGGCTGCTGGCCAGGTTCCCCAGGTAGATGCCGGCCAGCACCAGGATCACACCGCCGAGCTGGAGGGCGGTGAGCCGGCCGTCGAACCAGAGGGCTCCCCAGACCAGCGCCAGGGTGGGCTGCATGAGCAGCAGCAGGCCGCTGCGGGAGGCGGGAAGGCGGCCGATGGAACGGCTGATGAGCAGCCAGCCGGCGGCCTGGCAGAGAAGGCCGTAGGCCGCCAGGATCAGCAGCGAGCGCCCGTCCGGCAGGGAGAAGTCCCCACCCTCCACCGCCTGCCCCGCGGCCAGGACGGCGGCGGTCACCAGCGAGACGATCGCTACCTGCAGCACCATGCCGTCCCTCCCCAGGTGGCGCATCAGCAGCAGGAAGAGGGAGTAGGTGAGCGCGGTGGCGAAGGCCTGGTGCATGCCGGTGCGCCAGGCGCCACTCACCTCCGCCCACTGCAGGCCCACCACCAGTACCAGCCCGGTACCCGCCAGCAGGATCCCCGCCGGCAGCCGCCAGCCGGGCCGTTCCCGGTAGAGGAGCACCCCGGCCACGGCGAGGAAGAGCACCTGGGTGTTGGCCACCAGGGTGGAGAGGCCGGGACCGATGGCGAGGATGGAGCGGTGCCAGAACCAGAGGTCGATGCCGAACAGCATGCCGCAGGCGGCCACCAGCGGCCAGCGGATGCGAGCCCCCCGGGGGTGGCCCGCCACCGCCAGCAGGGCGAAGCCGCCGAACAGTACCCGGTAGAAGGCGGAGAGGGTCGGTGGCACGCCGGCCAGGGTGACGAACACCGGCGAGAAGCTGATCAGCACCGCGCCGGCGAGGAGCTGGAGGGTGGGGCTCACGGCGAGGGGGCGTTGAGCCGCCGCAGGGTCCAGCGTCCCGCCTCGCGGGTGAGGGTGGCGAAACCGGCGTTGGTGATGCGCATGCGGTACATGGCCGCCAGGGGCGCGCCGACGGCATGGACCACCGCGGCGCGGATCACCCCGGCGTGGGCCACCACCAGAAGGCGCTCGCCGGCGTGGCGGGCCGCCGCCTCCTCGAGGGCGTCCGAGACCCGGCCGACGAAGGCGTCGAGCGGCTCCGCCCCCGGCGGCCTGCCCCTCACAGGATCGTCCTGGAAGGCGGCCCACTGATCCGGGTGCTCTACCCGGATCCGTTCGGCGGTCCGCCCCTCCCAGGTGCCGAACCCGACCTCCTTGAACCGCTCATCCACCGCCAATGGGAGGCGGTGCCGCCGCGCCAGCTCCTCGGCGAAGGCGCGGCATCGCAGCAGGGGGGAGGATATCACCGCCTGCCACGGTGCAGCGTCAGCCACTGCCGCGCGCATCTGGGCCCATCCCCTGTCGCTCAGCGGGTCGTCGACACCGTGGCCGCGGTAGGCGCGTCCGCCCACCGGTTCGCCGTGGCGGATCAGGTCGATGGTGGTGACTCCGGACATGGTTCCTCGCCTCTCCTGGCCCGAAAGTTGCCGGAAGCTGTCGGATCGTGTGCGCCGGGCGTGCAGACACCGGCAGAGCGTAGAAAGGGGCAAGGGTAGCGGAATCGGGGAGCCTTCGGTAGAGCCCCGCGGGGCGATCCGCGGTCAGATGCGCAGCCGGCCCTATCAGGATGTTGAAAAAGGCCGTGCCGGCTTTTTGCAACGCCGGAAGCCGAAAATGCGATTTCCGGCTTCCTTGCGTTTTCGATGACTTGTGGTCATTGAAGACGGCGGCACATGCTGTCAAAAAAAAACGGTGTTTTTCAACAGCGTTCCAGGTGGTGAGGCCCTCCATGGCGGGGCTCGCCGCAGAATACATTGGCCGCGATCGGTGAGCGGTTGGCCACCTTTCCGGCGGGACGCGGAAACGGGCCGGGAGGGTCAGGAGGTGAGGGAGGCGAACAGCAGGGGGAGCTTCTCCGGCAGCCGCTCCACCCGGTCGACGACGGTGTAGTTGTTGCGGCCGAAGATGTCGCCCACGTAGTCGTCGGCCTTGCGGTCGAGGGTGATGCAGTAGGTGTAGATGCCGTCCCGGTCCAGCTCGATCACCGCCCGGCGGGCATCCTCGATGAGCAGCCGCTCGTCGTTGACATCGATGTCGGAGGGTTCGCCGTCGGTGAGCACCAGCAGCAGCTTCTTGTCTGCCTTCTGGTGGGCCAGGTAGTGGCCGGCGTGACGCATGGCCGCCCCCATGCGGGTGGAGTAGCCTGCCTCCATGGCCGCCAGGCGCGCCTTGACGGTGTCGTCCCAGTGTTCGCTGTAGCCCTTGATGTGGAAGTAGCGGACGTTGTGCCGGGTGTCGGAGTGGAAGCCGGCTATGGCGAAGGGATCGCCGAGCTGCTCCACCGCCCAGCCGAGCAGGGAGACCGCCTCCTGGCTGAGCTGGAGGATGGTGTGGCCGCCGCTGCCCGGCACCTCGTCGTTGAGCGACTCGGAGAGGTCGAGCAGCAGGCTGACGGCGATGTTGCGCCCGTCGGTGCGGTGGCTCATGTTGATGCGCGGGTCGGGTTCGGCGCCGGCGCGGAAGTCGATCAGGGAGCGGATCGCCACGTCGATGTCCAGCTCGCTCCCCTCCTCCTGGAAGCGCACCCGCACGTACTCCTGGGGCTTGAGCATGTCCAGCAGTCGCTTGAGCTGCTTGGCGATGGCGGCGTGCTTGGCCAGAAGCCGGTCGATGAGGGCCGGGTCGCCGGCGGGGTGGAGCGCCTCGTAGAGACTCACCCAGTCGGGACGGTAGCTCTTGGTGTGGTAGTCCCACTCCGGGTAGTGGCGGGGTGGCAGGCCCGGGTGCTCCTCCTCGTCGGGCTCCAGCTTGCGCTTCTCGTCGAACGCCTCCTCCTCGTCCCCCTCCTCGATGAACTTCCACATGTGGCGGTTGTCGTCCCGGTACTCCACCTCGGTATCCTCGAAGCGGATATTGGGCTGCAGGTCGCTCTGGCGGCGGGTGCGGGCGATGAAGGAGATGGCGATGGAGGCCATCTCCCGGGTGCTCGACTCGCCGCCGTCGGCCATGGCGTCGTGGAACCTCCGGGCGAACTCGAGGAGGTCGGGGTTGCGGTAGCCGTGGTCCGGGTCGAGGATGGCACGGGAGAGCATCGCCAGGCGGTGGCGGATGCACGACTCCTTCTCCGGGTCGCAGGCATCCTCTTCCGGCTTCGGATGGAGGGCGAGGAGGAGTCGGCGCAGGCCGGGATAGCGGCGGATGGCGAGGGTGTCCACCCGGCAATCCTCCAGGTGTTCGATGGCCACCCGCTGGAAGGGGCTGTAGTTGTCGGCGATGATCGCCTCGGTCCAGCGGCGGTGGGCGCAGATGTGGGCGAGCACCGCCCGGTACCGGTCGATGCCGCGCACCTCCGGCAGGTCGTCGTAGACGTCGGGGACGCGGATGCCCAGGTGGTCGTAGTAGGGCATCGGCTTGCGGAGCTGGTCGAAGGCGAGCGAGTAGGGGATGAGGTGCTCCGAATCCTCCCAGAAGGCGCGCAGGTAGAGATCGAGACGGCGCTCGTGGTCGGCGAACAGGACTCCGTGGCGCTCCCGCTGCAGCACCGCCCGGCTGTCGGCGGACTGCAGGCTGAAGTAGTCGCGCTGGCGATCCGGGTGGTTGTGGTAGTTGCGGATGCCGTAGTCGATCCAGTTGCGCAGCCCCTCCAGGGAGAGCTCCGCCAGGAGCTGCGGCGAGCGCTTGAGGAACTCCGGCAGACCGGGGCTGGGGAAGGTAGTGTGGAAACCGTGGATGGAGCCGGTGGTCCGCTCCATCATCTCCATCACCAGCTCCACGTAGTGCTCCAGCAGTTCCAGGCTGCCGAGCCGGCGGGCCGCCTCCGGCAGTGATTGCAGGAAGGGGA
>JALTLT010000097.1 GCA_027001815.1 Gammaproteobacteria bacterium
CAATGCCTCCGTGCCGGGGACGACCGCCCCCGCGACCAACGCCTCGATGGTCTGGCGGACGCGGGCACAGCCGGCCTGGCAGAGCGCCTCGACGCAGGCGTCGATTACTCCGTCCCCACCAAATGTCACCTCGCGCACTGGCTGCATCGGCCCGGCCCCTGCTGGATTGAGCCAGGCATTCTATCAGGGAAACTCCGATCAAAGCCATCTTCGCCCTGCCGGAGAGAGGCCCGCCGCAGCCCCCCCAAAGAGCGGCTTCGGGGGGAACAGGGGGTAAGAAGTCGGCAAGCCCCTCGCGGTTTTTTCGGGGATTAGCAGGTTGTTGAAAAACAACGTTTTTCGGCAGCCTGCGCCGCGGTGCACGGATGCACCGCCGTTTTCAATGACGCCAGGTCACTGAAAACGTGAGGAAACCGGAAATCGCATTTTTGGTTTCCGGCGTTAAAAAAGGCCAGGACGGCCTTTTTCAACGTCCTGTTAGGGGTCCATGCAATCGTTCTCCGTACGGAATGGCCGAGACGGCGCACCGTCAGTGCAGCGTCCTCTGGAAGATCGTCCCGCAGCAGCGACTGAAGGGGCGGCCGGAGCCGCAGGGGCAGGGGGGGTCCTCCGCCGGCGGCGACGCCCCCCCGTGGCCGGCAGCACACCGCTGGAGATTCTCCACCGCCGTGGGCAGCAGGGCGAAGAGGGTGGCGGAGAGACGCAGCCGCCGCTCCTCGTCGCTCTCCCAGGGCGTCGCCTCGCCCAGCATCTCGTCGGTATGGAAGAGCTCCTCCATGTCCTCGGGGAAGACCACCCCGTGGAGCACGGCGATGCTGTACTCCGCCTCCTCCGCGTCCCGCCCGCCCAGGCCCTCCCCCTCACCCAGCCAGAACTCCACCCGCAGGCGCACACCGTCGAGAAAACCGTGCACCCACTGGCGCACCCGATCCAGCTCCGCCGGGCGCAGGCTCTGCATCTCCCAGGGGAAGAGCAGCCTCCCCTGCTGGTGGCGGCGGCGCAGCCGCCGGTAGGCACCGGTGAGACCATCCATCAGCCGCTGCAGCTCGGCGAGGGTGGCGAACTCCGGCTGGCGATTGCCGAAGATGGGAGGTACCCACTCACCGGGCGCCAGCGGTTCGGGGGTGATGGCGAGCGCATAGAGGTACCCCAGCAAGCGGTCGAGGCTGAAGGTCTCGTCGGGGTTCTCCCCTTCGGCGAGAAGCTGGGCCAGTCGGCGGAGCTCTTTCTCGGGAAGCATGGCAAGACGCCTGGAAGCGGGTGATCCGCCTATGATAACGCAGGCCGGGAGCGTCGGTCACAACGCCTTCAGTCGCCGTTCCAGCCGTTCCGGCGAGACCGGCTCGGCGGTGCCCAGTTCCTGGGCGAAGAGCGAGACCCGCAGCTCCTCGATCGACCAGCGGAACGCCTCCACCTGCGGATCGTCGGGGCGGGCCTCCCGCTTGGCACGCCACGCCTGGAGAATCGGCCCGAGGGGTGCCGCCAGCCGCCGATCGCGCGCGGGATCGCTCTCCAGCCGATCCATGCGCCGCTCGAGGGCACGGAAGTAGCGGGGGTAGTGGAGCAGCCGCTCCAGTGGCACCCGGGCGACGAAGCCGCGCCACACCAGCCCATCCAGTTGTTCG
>JALTLT010000098.1 GCA_027001815.1 Gammaproteobacteria bacterium
AGGTCACTCCGCCCCGAGAGGCGGGAAGGCCCTCCCGGGGGCGTTGGCGGCAGGGATGCCGCCGACGAGCCCCCAGGGATGGGTTCACGGCGTCCCCCGGGAGGGCCTTCCCGCCTCTCGGGGCCCCCCGGGGTGCACCAGAACCTGACGGCCTGTCAAAGTCCGACAGGCTGCTGGCTGAAAACAGCGGTGCATCCCTGCACCGCGGCACAGGCTGTTAGACCCGGCGGGGCACGGGAGTTCCGCGCCGGCAGTCTACCACATGCTCCGACCCATCCGGGGAGGCCATCCTCCCGCACCAGGAGCCGGTCGGACTTTCACCCGAAGGCTGTTCAGCCCCGAGAGGCGGGGAAGATCGCGCCACCCGCCGATGATCTGTGAAACCTATCTCAACAATGTCTCGGATTTTGGCTTAGATTTCGCATAGAATTCCATCTGTCGGAGGGCCGGCGGGCCTTCGGCGCCACGCCGGATATCCTGGGTGAAGGCCGTTCCCATCCAGCCCCGGGGCATCGGGCCGGCTCGCGGCCGTACAGATCACGGAGGGGTAGAGTGAAATCGTTTTTCCTGCTGCCGGTGGCGCTGCTGGCGCTCACCATCGGGGCCGGCGCCGCCGCGGAAGGGGAGGAGGGTACCTCCCTCGAGAAGCGGATCCAGAATCTCAAGCGCGAGGTGCTCTCCCTCAACCGGGATCTCTTCATCCTCGAGGAGGAGCTGCTCTTCCCCGCCAACTCCCAGGTGGCCGTCTTTCTCTCCCTCGACGTGGGCAGGTTCTTCCAGCTCGACTCGGTCCAGCTCAAGATCGACGACAAGCCGGTGACCGGCTACCTCTACACCCGGCGGGAGGGGGAGGCCCTGCGGCGGGGCGGAGTGCAGCGCCTGTGGGTCGGCAACCTCCCCAGCGGCGAGCACGAGCTGGTCGCTCTCTTCGTCGGCAAGGGCCCCCACGACCGCGACTACCGGCGCGCCACCTCCATCACCTTCGAGAAGGAGCCCGGTCCGAAATACCTGGAGATCCGCATTCGGGACTCGGAAGCGATGATGCAACCGGAGTTCGAGATCAGGGAGTGGTGATCGAGTGATCCCGAGCCGTCAGGCCTGGCGCCGGTGCCGGATGGAGTGACCATGTACCGCCGCTCCCTGCCGTCCTTTCTCCTGCTCCTGTTCGCCGTGAGCGACGTCGCCGTGGCCGGAAGCTGGGGCAAGGTGGAGAACCTCCACTACGGCGAGGCGCTCTACCACTTCCACCAGGGAAAGTATCTGGATGCCCTGATGGCGCTCGACGTGGCCGAGACGGGCCACGGCCTGGCCCCCAACGAGGATCAGGCCCAGCTCCTGCGCGGCAGCCTCTATCTCGCCTACGGCCTGCCCGGGGCCGCCTCCGAACTCTTCCGTGACGTGCTCGATCGTTTCGAGGCTCCGGAGATCGTGGCCCAGGCGTGGCTGCAGCTCGCGCGCATCCACTTCCGCAGCGGCGAGGTGGAGGAGGCGGCCCGGGTACTGGCGCGGATCGGCGAGGCACTGCCTCCCTCGCGCCTTCCCCAGCGGGATCTCCTGACGGTGGAGATCGCCCTGGCGCGGGACGACCCCGACACCGCCCTGCGGGTCGTGGAGGGGATGGCCGCGGTCCGCGAACTCCACTATGCGCGGTTCAACACCGGCGTCTGGCTGCTGGCCCATGGACGGCGAGAGGAGGGGGTCACCCTCCTGGACCGGGTCGGCACCCTCGACAGCCGGGGCGACCCGGAGCTGGCCGCCCTGCGAGACAAGGCCAACGTGGCGCTGGGCTACACCTGGGTACGGAACGACGATCCCAACCGGGTCACCACCTATCTCCAGCGGGTGCGTCTCGAGGGGCCGTTCAGCAACAAGGCGCTGCTCGGTCTCGGCTGGGGCTACGCCGAGGCGGGCCTCTTCCGCCGCGCCCTCGATCCCTGGCTTCTGCTCAGCAGCCGCAGCCATCTCGATCCCGCCGTCCAGGAGTCCCTGCTCGCCGCCCCCTACGCCATGGAGAAGCTGGGCGCCCGGCGGCAGGCGCTGGAGTTCTATCTGAACAGTGTCGCCGGTCTGAGCCAGGAACGGGAACGGATCGGCGAAGCGATCGCATCGATCCGCGACGGCGGATTCCTGGAGGAGCTGCTGGCCACCAACCCGGACCGCAAGGGGATCGCCTGGAGCTGGCAGCTCGAACGCCTGCCGGATCACCCCGCCAGCCACTACCTGCGCCACGTCCTCGCCGGCAACCGTTTCCAGCAGGGGTTGCGTCGCTACCGGGAGCTGCAGGAGATCGAGAACCGCCTGGCCGACAAGGCGGCGGACATGGTGGTCCTGGAACAGATGCTCGAGACCCGTCGGCAGGCGTTTCACGATCGACTGCCGAAGATCGAGGAACGACTGGCGAGACACGAGATCCAGGACCTGCGGGGCCGCCGCGACCGGCTCTCCCGACAACTGGAGGAGATCACCTCCGGCGAGCGACCGCTGGCCCTGGCGAACGACCGGGAACTCCGGCTCCTGGCGCGTCTGGAGCGCGCCGAGGAGCGGTTGCAGCGACTCCAGGGGCTCGGCGACACCGGAGATGCGGCGGAGAAGCTGCGACTGTTGCGCGGCGTCCTCTACTGGCAGATCGCCTCCGACTTCGCCCCCCGCCGCTGGGCGGCGCGTCGCGCTCTCCGGGATCTGGACCAGGCCCTCGAAGAACTCGAGCGGCAGATGACCTCTCTGAAACGGGCGCGCCACTCGGCCCCGGAGGGCTTCGAGGGCTACGACACCCGCATCGACAGCAACCGCCACCGCATCCGCCTCCTGCTCGCCGAGAGCCGGACACTGCGCAACCACCAGGCGGAGCAGCTCAAGGCGCTGGCTCTCGAGGGACTCGAGGCGCAGCGCTCCCGCCTGGGCAACTACCTGGCCCAGGCCCGGTTCGCCATCGCCCGGCTCTACGACGAACTGGCCCAGGAGTTCCCCGCCGTCGAGCGACCCTCGGGGGCCGCTCTCCCGCCGGCGACAGGAGAGATCCGGTGAGGGCCGCCACCCGCCTCCCGGCCGTCGGTCTGCTTCCCCTGCTGGTGGCGGGGTGCAGCCTGCTCCCCACCGGCCGGGAGGACGGCGAACCGACCCTCGCCGAGCTGCCGGAGATCCCCTTCTCCGCTGCCCCCCCTGCCGACGCGATGCCGGCCAGCCGGGAGCGGGCCATCGAGAGCTACGAGGCGTTCCTGCAGGAGGCGGAGAGTCATCCCATGCGGGCCGAGGCCCTCAAGCGACTGGCGGACCTGCGTCTCGACCAGGCGGAGCATCCGGGCGGCGACGATGCGCCTCCGCCCTCTCCCGAACAGGCCATCACCGAGGCGGTCTCGCTCTATGCCCGTCTGCTCCGCGACCACCCCGACTACGACGCCGCCGACACCGTCCTCTACCAGATGGCACGCGCTTCGGAACAGCAGGGCGAGCTGGAGCTGGCGCTTGCCTGGCTGGACCGGCTGGTGGAGCGCTTTCCCGACTCGCCGCTGGTGGAGGAGGCGCAGTTCCGGCGCGGCGAGATCAACTTCAGCTTCGGCCGGTTCCGCCAGGCCGAGGCAGCCTACCAGGCGGTTCTGGAGATCGGCAGCGACAGTGAATTCCGCCAGCGTTCGCTGCTCAAGCTCGGCTGGAGCCGCTTCAAGCTGGGGCTCTACCCCGAGGCGCTGGTCACCTTCTCCCGCGTACTCGATCTCGAGCTGCGACTCCCCAACGGCTCCATCGTGGCGGAGCGGCCCGACGCGGGACGCGCCGGGATCGAGCTGATCGAGGACACCCTGCGGGTGATGACACTCGCTGCCAGTTACCTGGACGGCCACCCCGCCCTCGGCCGGCTGATGGAGGAGATCGGAGAGCGCCCCTGGGGCTGGCGGCTCTACCGGCGGCTGGGCGATCTCTATCTGGAGCAGGAGCGCTTCACCGATGCAGCCGAGACCTTCCACGCCTTCGTCGTCGCCTACCCCCTGAAGATCGAGGCCCCTCGTTTCCAGGCGGCGGTCATCGATGCCTACGGCCGTGGCGGATTTCCCACCCTGCAGCTCGCCGCGAAAGCGGAACTGGTGGAGCGGTTCGGCGCCGCCACCCCCTTCCGCAAGGCCAACGCCACCCTCTGGCTGACCCGGGCGGCCCCGCTGGTGAAGCGCAATATCCGGGAGCTGGCCGCCTATCACCACGCCCTGGCGCAGAAGAGCCACCGGAAAGCCGATTTTTCCGACGCGGTACACTGGTACCGGCTCTATCTGGCCTCGTTCCCCGCGGCCGACGATGCCCCGCACATGAACTTCCTGCTCGCCGAGGCGCTCATGGAGGCGGGCGACCGCTTCGCCGCCGCCCGGGAGTACGAGAAGAGCGCCTACGACTACCCCCGCCACTCCCGTTCCGCCGAAGCAGGCTACGCCGCCCTGCTGGCGTGGGAGAAGGCGATCGCCGACCGGCCGGAACGGCGTCGGGAGATCGATCTCCTCTTCGTCTACAGCACCGCGCGCTTCGCCGAGGCATTCCCCCGCCATCCCCAGGTCCCCACAGCCCTGGGACGGGCGGCCGAGAAACTGTTCGCCGCAGGCGATCACCTGGGCACCATCGCCATCGCCGAACGGCTGGTCGCCCTCCGTCCTCCCCCCGCCCCGGACCTGCAGCGTACCGCCTGGACCCTGCTTGCCCACAGCCGCAACCGGCTCGGCCGGTACGGCCCGGCCGAGGCGGCCTACCTCCAGGCCCTGCGTCTCACGCCGCGCGGCGACCCCGACCACGCCCCTCTCCGGGAGCAGCTCGCCGCGGTCGTCTACCGCCAGGCGGAACAGCTCCTCGCCGCAGACAAGCCCGCGGAGGCCGCGAACCGCTTCCTCGAAGCGGCGCGCACGGCGCCCGACCCGAAGATCGCCGCCGCCGCCCACTACGACGCCGCGGCGGCCCTGATCCAGGCGAAGGCGTGGCAACGAGCCATCGACACCCTCCTGGAGTTCCGACGCCGCTGGCCGAAGAGCCCCCTGCAGGCGGAGGTGACCACCAAGCTGGCGGTGGCCTATCTGGAAGCGGGGGAACCGGCCAGCGCAGCCTCCGAGTTCGCTGCCATCGCCGTGGCGGCGAAGGATCCGGCCCTGCGGCGCGAGGCCGACTGGCAGGCGGCCACCCTCTACGAGCAGGCCGGCAGGCATCGCCAGGCGGTGGACGCCTGGAAGGTCTACGTGAAACGGCATCCCCGGCCGCTCCCCCAGGCGATGGAGGCGAGAGTGCATCTGGTACGCCTCTACGAGAGGCTGGGCGAGTCCGCCAAGGCCCGCTACTGGCGGCGACAGATGGTGAAGGCGGATGCCTCGGGGGGTTCCGGTCGCACCGACCGCACCCGCCTGCTGGCCGGCCAGGCCCAGCTCGCCCTGGCCGACGAGGCGTTGCGCGAGTATCGCCGCATCCGCCTGACGATCCCCCTCGAGAGGAGCCTCAAGCGCAAGAAGCGCGCCATGAAGGCGGCGCTCGGGGCCTACCGGAAGGCGGCCTCCTACCGGCTCGAGGGGGTGACCACGGCCGCTACCTACCGGATCGGCGAGATCTACAACCACTTCGCCAAGGCGCTCATGACCTCCCAGCGGCCGAAGAACCTCAATGCGGAGGAGCTCGAGGAGTACGAACTGCTGCTGGAGGACCAGGCGTGGCCCTTCGAGGAGAAGGCGATCGAGATCCACGCCGCCAATGCCCGTCGTTCCGTCGACGGAATCTACGACGAGTGGGTCAGGAAGAGTTTCGAACGGCTTGCGGAGCTGCAGCCGGTGCGTTATGCCAAACGGGAGCGCGTGGAGAAGGTCTATGAAGCGACACCGTGAGAGATCGGGCAGCCGGTGGATTCTCGCCCTCCTCCTGCTGGGCGGGATCGGCGGCTGTGCCACACCGCCTCCGCCCCAGCCGCCGGCGGAGCAGGAGAGAGCAGCGGCGGAAGCCTCCGCGCCCGCCCCGGCTCCCATGCCCGCCGCGTTGCAGGCCACCTACCGCCGGGCGCTCGAGGCCATGCGCGAGGAGTCGTGGCAGGAGGCGCTGGAGCTGCTGCTGGAGGTGGCGCGCAGCGAGGGGGGGCGTGCCGCCGTGCAGGTGAACCTGGGTATCGTCTATCTCCAGAGCGGCCGCCAGCCCCTGGCAGGCAAGGCCTTCTCACGGGCCCTCGAACTGGAGCCGGGAAACCCGGTGGCCCTCAACCAGCTCGCCCTCATGGAGCGCGAGGCGGGTCGTTTCGGGGAGGCCGAGCGACTCTGGCTGCGGGCCCTGGAGGCCCATCCGGACTACGCCAATGCCCATCTCAACCTCGGCATCCTCTACGATCTCTACCTGCAGCGCCCGGTGGAGGCCCTCGAGCACTACCGGGCCTACCAGCAGCTCGGCGCGAATAGCGACGAACAGGTGACCAAGTGGATCGTGGAGCTGGAACGACGCATCAGGAAGGAGGAGAACTCGTGATCCCGCGTCTCGTCCTGACGGCCCTGCTGGTGATCTCCGCCGCCTCCCAGGCGGAAGAGCGGGTGGAGCTGGAGGGCAGCACCATCATCGGCAACAGCGAACTGCCCAAGGTCCTCTACATCGCCCCCTGGAGGCGATCGCGGCCCGGCCGGCCCGTCGACCCCACACTCACCAGCGACCTGCTCGAGGAGCCGCTGCGACCGGTGGACCCGGAGGAGTTCAGGCGTGACGTGGAGTACTGGCAGTGGCTGGAGGGGGAGCAGCGGCGCGCCAGCCGCTGATTCGATCCGGTTCCGCAACTCCGGCACCAGCGGGAACCCCGATCCACCGATTCATGGGCGAGCGCCGGGGGCGCTGGCCTCCGAAATGTTAAGCGGTTACCATTTTCCCGGCGCAGAATACCGATAAACTGAAAGGAATCGACAACTATCAACCCGGCAACATGCTATATCGTGTTCAGGACGCCATGCGGGTGCCCCGACACGTCGCCCCGCCC
>JALTLT010000099.1 GCA_027001815.1 Gammaproteobacteria bacterium
CAGTGGTAGTAGGCGGTGTCGTCGAGGGAGACGATCTGGTGTCGTGGGCGGGTCATCCTGACCTCCTTTGTGGTGTGGAGTCCGTTCGGTGGTGGAGTGTAGAAACCGCCGGGAGCGTTGTCAACCGCAAAAATGGGTGTCCATGATCATATGAAATGGCGATGGGGAGTTCGGCCACTTCGGGAAGGTAGTGTCATACAATGGTCTCGCTATACAGGGGGTCGATGATGGAGTTGATCGATACACACTGTCATATCGATGTGGGAGCGTTCGATGCCGATCGGGAAGAGGTGCTCGAGGCTGCGCGGGCTGTCGGGGTTGCGGAGATGGTGGTGCCCGCCATCCACAGGCAGGGATGGGAAGGCCTTCTGGAGTGCTGCGGGGCTCACCAAGGGCTCCATCCGGCGCTGGGTCTGCATCCGGTCTACCTGGGGATGCACGAGCCCGATGATCTCGTGGCCCTTGATCACCGTCTCGCCCTGGAAGAGGGGCTGGTGGCGGTAGGGGAGATCGGCCTGGATTTTTTTCTCCGCGATCTGGATCGTCAGCGGCAGATGGAACTCTGCGAGGCGCAGCTTGCCCTGGCGCGTGACCACGGCCTGCCGGTCCTGCTCCACGTCCGGAAGGGGCATGAAGAGATGCTGGGGCTGCTGAAGCGGACGGGAGTCGGAGGAGGCATCGTCCACGCCTTCAATGGCTCCCTGCAGCAGGCGGGTCGTTATCTGGACCTTGGATTTCGTCTTGGATTCGGTGGCATGCTGACGTGGCCCCGCTCGACTCGTTTGCGCCGTCTGGCAGCCGAACTTCCTCTCGAAGCCATCGTGCTCGAGACGGATGCGCCGGATCTGACGGTGGTGCAGCATCGGGGTGAACGGAACAGTCCTGCCTTTCTGCCTTTCTGCCTGGCAGCGCTGGCGGAGGTGAGAAGGATGGAGATGGAAGAGGTGGCCGAGGCGACCACGCGTTCGGCGAGGCAGGTTCTGCGGCTGGGGGATTCCCCATGAACGGAGCAGGGCATCCGCGCGAACTCCCTTTCGATGGAATCCGACGCCTCTACGGCGATCGGGGGTTCGAGGTGATCTCGTCTCTCCATGTCTGCGTGGTGGGACTGGGGGGCGTCGGATCGTGGGTGGTGGAGGCGCTGGCCCGGACGGGGATCGGCGCGCTTACCTTGATCGACTATGACACGGTCGAGCGTTCCAACATCAATCGGCAGTTGGTGGCGCTGGAGTCCACTCTTGGCAGGAAGAAAGGGGAGATACTGGCCGAGCGGGTGGCGGATATCCATTCCGGCTGTGAGGTCTCGATCGTGGATGATTTCGTCACGCGGGACAACGTGCGGCGCCTGCTCGATCCGGGGTTCGGGTTCGACTATGTGGTGGATGCGATCGACTCGATCGGCTTCAAGGCGGCCATCATCTACCAGTGTCGCCGAAACAAGATTCCGGTGATCACGACGGGTGGGGCGGGGGGGCTCACCGATCCTGCCCAGGTGCAGGTGAAGGATCTGTCGCGCACCTTCAATGATGCCCTGGCCGCCCGAGTGCGGGCCCGGTTGCGGGATGAATACGGATTCAGCCGGAATTCCAGGCGCTATTTCGGGGTCGAGTGTGTCTT
>JALTLT010000100.1 GCA_027001815.1 Gammaproteobacteria bacterium
CCGGACGCATGATGCTGGGCGACGAGGTGATCTATGACAACGGCTGGAAGGTGCATGATCTGCGGGCGTTGCGCCGGGACAAGATCGGCTTCGTATTCCAGGCCCCGTACCTGATCCCCTTCCTCGACGTCACCGACAATGTGGCGCTCCTCCCGATGCTGGCCGGCGTACCCAACGAACAGGCACGCGCCCGCGCCCGGGAACTTCTCACCGCGCTGGACGTACAGCATCGGGCCCGCGCCATGCCCTCCCAGCTTTCCGGCGGCGAGCAGCAGCGCGTGGCCATCGCCCGGGGGCTCGTCAACCATCCGCCGGTGATATTGGCGGATGAGCCCACCGCGCCGCTGGACTCACAACGCGCGATGGCCGTGATCCGCATCCTGAATGACATGGCCAGGCGCTACGAGACGGCGATCATCGTCGTCACCCACGATGAAAAAATCATCCCGACCTTCAAGCGCATCTATCACATCCGCGACGGCGTCACCCACGAGGAAGCCGGCGAGGGGCGCGGATTCGACTGACTGTGAACAAGGAGCGCGGAAGATTTCTTCAAGAATACAAAGCCTTCCGCAACGAAAAAGGCCAACCCGTCCGGGTTGGCCTTGTAGTATTGGTGAAGGGGAGGAGGTTCAATCAGGGTTCCGAGGGAAGATTGGGGCGGATCGCCATTACCGCCTCCACGAATGACCGTCGTTGATTGAGCTGGTCCTCTGTGTATTTCCCATTTCTTTTGGTGAGAGACACGTAATTTGCAAGGATCATCGATGCACGCTTGGCCTTGTAGGTTTTGAGATAAGGGAACAGTTGTTTCAGAAGGGCGAGCGCCTGGCGATTGTAGATTGCATAAGTATAACTGGGGGTGTGATTGATGCGCGTCGTACGCTTAGCGGTGATTTTGCCGGCGCCGACCGTTTCGTATACATAACGTAGGAGGGGGAGATCGGTGTTGCTGATACTCAGGGCCAGTTGGTGATTCTCGTTTCTGTGCTTGCGTGTCAGGGTGACGGTGCCTTCTCCATCGAGGAGTCCGGCGATGTAGGCGGCATCGGTGGCCGAGAGTATGCGGACAGTACGATAGGCAGCCATTCCTTGGCGGTCCTCGTCTTGAATGTGGTTGTCCGAATATACAAAAGCCCCTGGCCGGATTGCCAGGGGCCTTGGATTGGTGGAGGCGGCGGGACAGCGGTTCCATATCTTTCGATACGGGCTGGACTATACCTTCATCCTGCCGTGGCAGGATGCGGGGCGTGTTATCCACCGCGCAGCGAAGCGGTGAATCCTAGTGCCGGCTCCGTCCATGTGGACTCAGCCGGTCTATGAGTCTCTACAGGGCAGGCCTGAGGTTGGCCCTCTTCCTACCCCTCGGTATTGCCATGGCGGCTTGCGCCGCTTTAGGTTCCACCGATGTGAGCCCCGTTTTCACTCTGCCCTTGCGGGCAGAGGCGACCCTTGTTGATCGAACCCGCGTCCGCGAGCCCTCCGCCTTCGGCTCTACATGCTTAGCCCGGTCTATTGATCTGACCGCTGGCTACCCGACGGGCAGGGAAAACCAGCGGCGGTTCCGGTAAGGGTTTTAGCGTCGTCGGCCCCGGACGAGCCTCGGACGCGATCCTGTGTTGGATGACCCCTGGAACCCGGCCCGCACAGGCACGGAACCGGTCAGAGGCTGGCCGGGATTAAGCGGCCAGAGCGTAGTTGTCGTCGTTGGCAACTATTTTGTTTGCAGCGGGATTTACGAGGACACTGCGCCTCGGCATGCACCTCAGGTTTTGCGACCCACGTCGAAGCCAGGTCGCCCCCATCAGTTTCAGGTTCAAGTATATGGACATTCCGGCGGAGGGCAAGTTCCCCGGGAAGGGCCGATCGGGCCGTCATCCCCCGGTTGCTCGGGGAGAGGGGGGCGGGAGCGCCGGGTCGTACCCGGCTTCGATGCGCTGTGCCGACCGGCGAGAGACGATGTGCTACCGGGATCGATCACCCCCAACCAATGGATTTCCGGGTGAAATTCGAGAGTCACCTGCCGGTTTCGCCGTTCTGGCGGTTCCGGGATGAATTGTTCCGGCTTTCCCATGTTTCCCGACGGTTCAATGGTGTATCTGCCTCCTCGGCCCCTTTTTCAAGGCCGGAAGCCGAAAATTCGATTTTCGGCTTCCTCACATTTTCAATGACCTGGCGTCATTGAAAAGGCCGCGGTGCATCCATGCACCGCGGCACAGGCTGCCGAAAAACGGCGTTTTTTCAACAGCCTGTTATTCCCCATTCCGACCAGTCCCCGGCACAACCGGGGAGCCCCGTATTATGGTATGGTCTTTCACGATCCAACCTGGGGAGAGAACCATGCGATTCATGACCGTGTTGCTGGTGGCACTGTTCGCCACGGGACCCGCGTGGGGCGGAGAGGTGGCGATTCGTTTCGCCCGATTCATCGAGCAGGGCGATGCCTGGCGGGTGCTCGTGACACTGGAACACGCCGATACCGGCTGGGACCATTACGCCGACGCCTGGCGGGTGGTGGACGGCCAGGGGAATGTGCTGGGCAACCGGGTCCTGCGTCACCCCCACGTGGAGGAGCAGCCCTTCACCCGCGGCCTCTCCGGCGTGAAGATCCCCTCCGGCACCTCGCTGGTCTATGTGGAGGCCCACGACAAGGTGCACGGCTGGAGCAGCGACCGCCTGGAGGTGGATCTCCTGCGGGGAGGGGGGAAGCGGTACCGCGTGGAGCGTTGACGGTCGTGTCACATTCTTGACGAAAGGGCCTCAAGTCACCGGGAGGGGGGTCGATAAGAGAGGGCGACAGGACATGGATTCCGGCAGGGAATCGTGTCGAGCCGACGGATTGCGGACACGAAGGCTGACGACTTCCGATTTGGACAGGTGCCCGTGTATCCGCGATACCCTACTCTCTTGCTGCTGTTCCTCCTCCTCTTCGCCCACGGTGCAGGTGCCGTGGCGACCCCCCATCGAGTGGGTGTGCTCGCCCTGTTCAAGGACAAGGCGCTGCTCTCCGTCGACGGACGTCGGTACCTCCTGGAGGTGGGAGAGGCGGGGCCCTTCGGTATCCGTCTCCTCTCCGCCAACAGCCGCAGGGCGGTGCTGGTGGTGGGAGGGGAGTATCGCGAGGTGCGTCCGGAGACACGGGTGATCGAGCTTTCCCGTTTCACCACCTCCCCAACGACGGTACGCCTGGCGCCGGATGCCAACGGCACCTATGTCACCCAGGGCCGGATCGACGGCCGCCCCGTGAACTTCATCGTCGATACCGGCGCCTCGGTGCTGGCGATCGGCGACGGCATGGCGCGCTCCCTCGGCGTCGACTACCGCTCCGGGGAGCGGGTGAAGGCGCGTACCGCGGCGGGGGAGATTCCCGCCTGGGTGGTGCGCCTCTCCCGGGTCGAGGTGGGAGGCATCGTCCTGCACGACGTGGAGGCGGCCGTGGTGGAGGATTTCCGAAGCGGTCCCGCCCTGCTGGGGATGAGTTTCCTCCGCCGGGTCCGCATGGAGTACCGCAACGGCCTCCTTCTGCTCTCCAGCACCTCTTCTCCCTGACATTCCCCTTTCACCCCTTCTCGCTCCCCCTCCGATCGGCCGTGGAATTGACCGGGATCAATGTGTACGTCGTAAAAATTAGTAAATTCGAATTAACTGATATGCTTTCCGCAGGAGGATAGAACCATGAGTGAGTGTGCGCTGCGCGAGAACGTCGATCTGAACCTGGAGGAGGTCTCCCGGATCGCCCTGGCCCTCAAGTCCCTGGCCGCCTATTCCATGGCCTACGAGGACGAGAACCCCGCTGAGCTGCAGGCGGTGGTGGACGAGGGTCTCGAGGCGGTGCATCACCTCTTCGACTGTTGAAACCACCGGGCTGGCCACGGCAGGCATCGTGGCCGGTTCGATCGGAACGGGGCGGCTGTCCGGGCCCACGTGTCGCCGGGCGGGCACTTCCGTCCCCGCGCCTTGTTTCGTCCGCTTTTCCCCGATCCTCCCTCTCGTAGTATAGTCTTGGGTCCTTGCCGACTGCTCTAGCAGGCTGATGAAAAACACCGTTTTTGGACAGCCTGTGCCGCGGCGCATGGATGCGCCGCCGTTTTTGATGACGGCGAGTCATTGAAAACGTGAGGAAGCCGGAAATCGCATTTTTCGGCTTCCGGCGTTGAAAAAGGCCAGGACGGCCTTTTTCAACATCCTGCCAGCCCGAAAGTTGCATGAAGCTGCCGGAGGGATGTGCGTCTGGCGTGTTCGAGTGTGCCGCTTTGGAGTGCAAGGCGTAGCTGCCGCTACGGCTTGCGCGAAAAGCGGTACAATCGGGCGCCAGGCGTGCAGACGCCGGCAGAGCGTGCCGGGAACAAATCGTTACCCGCTAATATGCGAAAGATTCTGTTTGCAAACATAAAGTTGAATACAATATTCAGCGGCTTCACGCAATTTTCGGGCTAGGGGGAGGCCTCATGACCACACCCGATCGTGCCGAGCAGGTGATCCGCATGCACGCCCCTCTCATCGTCGAGACGGTCAAGGCGTGCCAGGAGCCCTCCCGGCGCCCGGCGCTCGAGCAGAATCTCAGCCGCATCGCGCAGATCGGACACACCGATCTGGTGGCGGTGCTGCGCCGGATCCTCGATGGCGCACGCGAGGTCTCGTTGCTCGGCGGGCTGGAGGAGGATGACGCCATCATCGTCGAGGCGGTCCTCCGTGGACTGCAGAACCCGGCCACCCTTCCCGAACCGGAGGTGCGCCCCGACCCGACGGCGGCGGCCCCCGGCCTGGCGCAGATGATCCACCTGGCGGGACGGGGCAATCCCCAGGCGTTGCAACTGGTGGCCACCATGGCCGAGCAGATGACCGGTGTCGGCGGCCGCATGGCGCAGGTGGGGGGGGTCATGCGCCGCCTGGTCAATGGAGAACGGGATCCGGACCGCCTCTGCGAGCGGATGGATGCCGAAGCCCGGTCGCTGGTGCTGAAGATCCTCGAGGAGCTGGCGCGGCTGGCGGATCATTGAGGGGCACGGGGTGGAATCTCTCCAGCAGGCCGCCTTCGCGGCGTTGATGACCCCGGATCCGGATGCCAAGGCGGAGAGGGTGTGGGCGATGGTGGGGGAGCGCGAGGCAGGGCGCCTGCCGCTGGAAGAGGGGGGCGAGTCCCATCCGGTGCCCGTTCCGGGGCGCCCGCCCAAGCCGGAACTGGTTGCGCCGTCGCGTCTCCCGCGACGGCGGATCCACACCCGCGAGGGGCTCATCGGCCTGCTCCATGCCCTCACCCACATCGAGTTCAACGCCATCAATCTTGCCCTGGACGCCGTCTACCGCTTTCGTGGGCTCCCGGGCGCCTTCTACTACGACTGGCTTCAGGTGGCGGCCGAAGAGGCGTACCACTTCGGGTTGCTGCGGAAGCGGCTGCGGGTGCTCGGGGCCGACTACGGCGATCTCCCCGCCCACAACGGCCTGTGGGAGATGGCGTGCCGGACCGCCCACGATCCCATGGTCCGCATGGCCCTGGTACCGCGGGTGCTGGAGGCGAGGGGGCTGGATGTGACGCCGGGGATGATGGAACGGCTGCGGGCTGCGGGAGAGGAGGAGGTGGTTGCGGCCCTGGAGATCATCCTCCGCGACGAGGTGGGACACGTGGCCATCGGTACCCGCTGGTTCCGCCACTGCTGCGAGCAGCGGGGGCTGGAGCCGGCTGACACCTTCTTCTCCCTCCTCCAGGAGTACATGACCGGCCCGGTGAAGGGGCCTTTCCACCACCAGGCGCGGCGTGAGGCGGGGTTCACCGAGGAGGAGATGAGCCGGCTGATGGAACTGGCCGTCTGAGGGTGGCCGAATCGGTCGTGCCGAGGGACCGTGCGCCCTGTCGGATGACGGACTCGAAGGGGGCGATGGCCGCGGGCCGGGGCTGGAGGATCGGCGGGGAGGTTTTCCCGGCGCGAAGTAGATAGGGAATCTCTGATTTATTCAGAGATTCCTGCGGCACAGGGATGTGCCGCCAAAATCAGTCACCGCAGGTGATTGATTTTGCAAGGGAGCCGAAAACCGCGTTTTTCGGCTCCCGTTCTCTGACAATTCAGGGATGAATTGTTCAGAGTTTCCATAGTAGAGTAGTGCCCTCCACCAACTGCTGTCCTTTTCCTTGAACCCATGAAACGACCCACTATCCAGCTCGTCTCCGGGGGACTGCTGGCCCTCCTTTTCCTCGTCGCGTGCAGCGACGGTGTCCAGACTGCCGGGCGTGACGGCGGCACCTTCCTCCTCCTCTACGAGGAGCACGAGTCGGGGGTCGAGCCGTATCGGACACGGATCATCGTCACCCCCCAGTGGGTGCGCATGGACGATGGCTCCCCGGCCGGCGACTACCTTCTCTACGACCGGTGGGAGCGGGTGATCTACAGTGTCGCCCACGAAGACCGTTCCATCCTGGTGATCCCCTACCGGAAAGTGGAGGGAGAGCCACCCCTTCCTCTCCGTATCGATGCCACCCTGGAACGGGGGAAGAGCTTTCCGGCGGTGGAGGGTGTCGAGCCCCGTCACTATCGGCTGCTGGTCAACGACCGCGTCTGCTCGCAGGTGGTGGCGGCCAAGGGACTGCTTCCCGGTGCGGTGGCGGCGCTGCGCGAGTTCCGGCGCACCCTGGCGGGGCAGCACGCGGAGAATCTGGGCAAGACCCCCGTGGAGATGCTCGATCCCTGTTTTCTCTCCATCCACGTCTACGCACCGGGGCGCAACCTCCAGTACGGACTCCCTCTGGAGGAGTGGGACGACAGCGGCTACGGCCGCAGCCTGGTGGATTACCGGCGCGACTATGTCGCCGATCCGCGGCTCTTCCAGCTTCCGGAGGGTTATCTCAGGCAGACGTTGTCGGCCGACGGGATGGCGCCGATGGGGTAGATGCGGGGTGACGCGGAGCGGCAATAACAGGCTGTTGAAAAACACCGTTTTTCGACGGCCTGTACCGCGGTGCATGGATGCACCGCCGTTTTCGATGACGCCGAGTCATTGGAAACGCGAGGAAGCCGGAAATCGCATTTTCGGCTTCCGGCGTTGAAAAAGGCCAGGACGGCCTTTTTCAACAGCCTGATAATCACACCCTGCGGGGTATTGAGTCGAGCGCCCCGATCATGTATTCTTCTCGCCTCATTCAGGCGCGTAGCTCAGTTGGTTAGAGTACCACCTTGACATGGTGGGGGTCACTGGTTCGAATCCAGTCGCGCCTACCAACTGTTTCAGGAAGACCGCGTCCCCGGGCGCGGTCTTCTCGTTTTGCGCACCCCATCTTCCGTCATGTGGTCTCTCGTATGGATCACCACTGAACAAAGGGAACCCGCCATGCCCCAAGTCACCCTCCCCGACGGTTCGACCCGCCACTACGACCACCCGGTGACCGTCGCCGACGTGGCCGCCGATATCGGTCCCGGCCTCGCCCGGGCGGCCCTCGCCGGCAAGGTGGACGGCCGGCTGGTGGACCTCTCCTTCCTCATCGACCACGATGCCGATCTGGCGATCGTCACCGAACGCGACGAGGAGGGGCTGGAGGTGATCCGCCACTCCGCCGCCCATCTGCTGGCCCAGGCGGTGAAGGAGCTCTATCCGGAGGCGCAGGTCACCATCGGTCCCGTTATCGAGAACGGTTTCTACTACGACTTCGCCTACCAGCGTCCCTTCACCCCCGAGGATCTGCAGCAGATTGAGAAGAAGATGCAGGAGCTGGCGAAGCGGGACTTCCCCATCACCCGCAAGGTGATGGATCGCGATGAGGCGATCCGCTTCTTCCGCGACATGGGAGAGGAGTACAAGGCGGAGATCATCGAATCGATCCCCGAAGGGGAAGAACTCTCCCTCTACAGCCAGGGGGAGTTCACCGACCTCTGCCGAGGGCCCCACGTCCCCTCCACCGGACGCATCAAGGCGGTCAAGCTGATGAAGGTGGCGGGTGCCTACTGGCGGGGCGACTCCAGCAACGAGATGCTGCAGCGCATCTACGGCACCGCCTGGCCCGACAAGAAGTCCCTCAAGGCCTACCTCCACCGCCTCGAGGAGGCGGAGAAGCGGGATCACCGCCGTCTCGCCAAGGTGATGGATCTCTTCCATACCCAGGAGGAGGCGCCGGGCATGGTCTTCTGGCACGACCGCGGCTGGCGCATCTACCTGGAAGTGGAGAACTACATCCGCTGCCGCTTGCGCGAGTCGGGCTACCAGGAGATCCACACTCCCGAGGTGGTGGATCGCACCCTGTGGGAGAAGTCGGGCCACTGGGAGAAGTTCCGCGACGACATGTTCACCACCGAGTCGGAGAACCGGGACTACGCCATCAAGCCCATGAACTGCCCCTGTCACGTACAGGTCTACAACCAGGGGCTCAAGAGCTACCGCGATCTCCCCCTGCGCCTGGCGGAGTTCGGCTCCTGTCACCGCAACGAACCTTCGGGCACCCTCCATGGCCTGATGCGGGTACGCGCTTTCACCCAGGACGATGCCCACATCTTCTGCACCGAGGAGCAGATCCAGGGGGAGGTCTCCAGCTTCATCGATCTGCTCTTCTCCGTCTACCGCGACTTCGGCTTCGAGGACGTGCTGATCAAGCTCTCCACCCGTCCCGAGCAGCGGGTCGGCTCCGACGAGGTGTGGGACAAGGCGGAGCAGGCCCTGCAGCAGGCCCTGGACGCCAAGGGGCTGGAGTGGGAACTGCAGCCGGGGGAGGGAGCCTTCTACGGCCCCAAGATCGAGTTCTCCCTGCGCGACTGTCTCGACCGGGTCTGGCAGTGCGGCACCATCCAGGTGGATTTCTCCATGCCGGGGCGGCTCGGCGCCCACTACATCGACGCCGAAGGGCACAAGCAGGTGCCGGTGATGCTCCACCGGGCGATTCTCGGCTCCCTGGAGCGCTTCATCGGTATTCTGCTCGAACACTACGCCGGTGCCCTCCCGCTCTGGCTGGCCCCGGTGCAGGTGGTGGTGATGAATATCACCGACCATCAGGCCGAGTACGTCCGCGGGGTGACGAAATCCCTTGCCGATCGCGGATTTCGGGTCAATTCGGACTTGAGAAATGAGAAGATCGGCTTTAAAATCCGCGAACACACCATTCAGCGGGTGCCCTACCTGCTGGTGGTAGGCGACCGAGAGGTCGAGTCGGAAACCGTAGCCGTGCGCACGCGGGGTGGTGAGGATCTGGGCAGCATGCCCCTGGACCAGTTGGCCAGTCGCCTCACTGCCGAGATCGCGGGCCGCGGCTTAACTGTTTAGCGCCCCTGCAGTCCGTACCGTCCAGGCGGTGCGGCGGCACCCGCCGGATGCGGGGCCGGGAAAGGGTGCTGGACTCCCAGTCAGGAGGAAAGAAACATCGCTGCCGGAAAACCGACCAATCGATTGAACGACCAGATCACCGCTCCCCAGGTGCGGCTGATCGGCCCCGAGGGTGACCAGTTGGGGATCGTTCCGATCGAACAGGCGATGGAGATTGCTGCCGAAGCGGGTCTGGACCTGGTCGAGGTCTCGCCCAATGCCGAACCACCCGTCTGTCGGGTCATGGACTACGGCAAGTTCCGCTTCGAGCAGAACAAGAAGGCCCAGTCTGCGCGCAAGAAGCAAAGGCAGATCCAGGTAAAGGAGATCAAGTTCAGGCCAGGGACGGAAGAAGGGGACTATCAGGTCAAACTGCGCAACCTGAAACGGTTCCTCGAAGATGGTGACAAGGCTAAGGTAACGCTGCGGTTCCGCGGCCGGGAGATGGCGCACCAGGATCTGGGGCGCAAGCTGCTGGAGCGGGTCGAAGCGGATCTTGCGGACTACGGCGTGGTGGAACAGCGCCCGAAGCTGCAGGGTCGCCAGATGGTCATGGTGTTCGCACCCAAGAAGGGCAAGTGAACCGAGACCCCGCCGGGCGGCACCCGGCGAGCGCCTTGTGAAAATTGAAACCCGAATGCGGAGTACGAAAAATGCCGAAGATGAAATCCAACCGGGGCGCGGCAAAGCGCTTCCGGGCGAATGCCACTGGCCGCTTCAAGCGGGCCCAGTCCCATCGCCGTCACATCCTCACCAAGAAGAGCACCAAGCGGAAGCGCCATCTGCGCGAGGCCGCCATGGTGGCCGAAGTGGATCAGCGCGCGGTTCGCCGCATGCTGCCCTACAGCTAGGGGGAGGGTGAGACGATGCCAAGAGTCAAGCGTGGCGTGACCGCTCACAAGCGGCACAAGAAGGTTCTCAAGAAGGCCAAGGGTTACTATGGTGCCCGCAGCAAGGTCTTCCGCGTCGCCAAGCAGGCGGTCATCAAGGCGGGACAGTACGCCTACCGTGACCGTCGCCAGCGCAAGCGCCAGTTCCGCGCCCTGTGGATCGCGCGCATCAACGCCGCGGCCCGCGAGAACGGCCTCTCCTACAGCCGCTTCATCAACGGTCTGAAGAAGGCCGGTGTCGAAGTGGATCGCAAGGTGCTGGCCGATCTGGCGGTGTTCGACAAGGCGGGCTTTGCCGCCCTGGCCGAGAAGGCCAAGGCCAGCCTTTCCGCCTGAGTCGCGTCGGGAACAGCGCTCCGCGGGGTCTCACCCGTGGAACCGTGAAAGGGAAGGCGTTCGCGCCTTCCCTTTTTTCGTGATACCCCCGCGGGGGAAGCAGCATCGAGGGTAGAGCCGGTGGAGGATCTCACACAGCTTGTGGAGCAGGCGCTGGCGGCGGTCGAGAGCGCCGCGGACGCCCGGGCCCTGGACCAGGTGCGGGTCGCGTACCTGGGCAAGAAGGGCGAAGTGACCCAGCGTCTCAAGCAGCTCGGCGGCCTCGCGCCCGAAGAGCGGCGGAAGGCCGGGCAGGCCATCAACCGCGCCAAGCAGCAGATCGCCGAGGCGATCCAGGCCCGGAAAGGGGTGCTGGAGGAGGCGGCCCTGGCGGCGAAGCTGGCCGCGGAGCGGATCGACGTCTCGCTGCCGGGGAGAGGAGAGCTGCCGGGCGGGTTGCACCCCATCAACCGCACCCTGGACCGCATCGAGGCCCTCTTTCGTCAGCTCGGTTTCACCGTTGCCGAGGGGCCGGAGGTGGAGGATGGCTTCCACAACTTCGAGGCCCTCAACATCCCCGCCCACCACCCGGCGCGGGCGATGCACGACACCTTCTACTTCGAGGACGACCGTCTGCTGAGGACCCACACCTCGCCGGTCCAGGTGCGGGTGATGGAGAAGAGCGCGCCTCCCCTGCGCATCATCGCGCCGGGACGGGTCTACCGCTGCGACTCCGATGTGACCCACACGCCCATGTTCCACCAGGTGGAGGGGCTGCTGGTGGACGAGGGGGTGAGCTTCGTCGATCTCAAGGGGGTGCTGGACATGTTCCTGCGCCAGTTCTTCGAGCGTGACCTGGCGGTGCGCTTCCGTCCCTCCTATTTCCCCTTCACCGAGCCCTCCGCCGAGGCGGACATCCAGTGCGTCATCTGTGGTGGCGAGGGATGCCGGGTCTGCAGTCACACCGGCTGGCTGGAGGTGCTCGGCTGTGGCATGGTCCACCCGCGGGTCTTCGAACAGGTGGGCATCGATGCCGAGCGCTACACCGGCTACGCCTTCGGCATGGGGGTGGAGCGGCTCGCCATGCTCCGCTACGGGGTGGACGACCTGCGCCTCTTCTTCGAGAACGACCTGCGTTTCCTGCGCCAGTTCCGCTGAGCGAAAGGGCACCGAACGAACCCGGGGGTTGAGAGATGCGAATCAGTGAACATTGGCTGCGTGAGTGGGTGAATCCACCGGTCACCACCGCGGAGCTGGCGGAACGGCTCACCATGGCCGGTCTCGAGGTGGACAGCGTGGAGCCCGCCGCGCCGCCCTTCGAGGGAGTGGTGGTCGGGCGGGTGCTCTCCGTCGAGCCCCATCCGGATGCGGACAAGCTGCGGGTCTGCACCGTCGACGTGGGCGGGGAGACACCCCTGAACATCGTCTGCGGCGCGCCCAACGTGCGCGAGGGGATGCGGGCGCCCACCGCGGTGGTGGGGGCGAGACTGCCCGGCGGCATGAAGATCCGCAAGGCGAAGCTGCGCGGTGTTCCCTCCGAGGGGATGCTCTGTTCCGCCCGCGAGCTGGGGCTCTCCGAAGAGCAGTCCGGTCTCATGGAGCTGCCGGAGGATGCCCCGGTCGGCGAGGATCTGCGTTGCTGGCTCGATCTCGACGATGCGGTGATCGAGGTGGATCTCACCCCCAACCGGGGTGACTGTCTCGGCATGGCTGGCGTCGCCCGCGAGGTGAGCGCCCTGACCGGCATCGATGCCCACCCACCGGTCGTCGAGGGGGTGGAACCGGCCATCGAAGAGACCTTCCCCATCGAGGTGGCGGCGCCGGCGGACTGTCCCCGTTACTGCGGACGGGTGATCCGTGGCCTCGATCCCCGGGCCACCACGCCCCTGTGGATGCAGGAGCGACTGCGGCGGGGCGGCATCCGCAGTCTCGGCCCCCTGGTGGATGTCACCAACTACGTGATGCTCGAACTGGGACAGCCCATGCACGCCTTCGATCTGGCGCGACTGCAGGGGGGTGTCTGCGTGCGGCGGGCCACGGTGGGTGAGAAGATCACCCTCCTCGATGGCCGTGAGGTGGAGCTGGACGACGACGTGCTGCTGATCGCCGACCGCCAGGGCCCGCTGGCCATGGCGGGAGTGATGGGTGGCGAACACTCGGGGGTCGGCGAAACCACTACCGATATCCTCCTGGAGAGCGCCTTTTTCACCCCCACCACCATTGCCGGCCGCGCCCGGCGCTACGGCATGCAGACCGACTCCTCGTTCCGCTTCGAGCGGGGGGTCGATCCCGAGCTGCAGCGCCGGGCCACCGAGCGGGCCACCGCCCTGCTGCTGGAGATCGCCGGTGGTCGCCCTGGCCCGGTGGTGGAGGTGGTCTCGGAGGCGCATCTGCCGGCGCCGCGCAGCGTGCTGCTGCGCCGCACCCGCCTCGAGATGATCCTCGGCGTGGCCATCGACGACCAGGAGGTGGATGGGATCCTTCGTCGGCTCGGCATGGCGGTGGAGCCGGTGGCGGAGGGGTGGCGGGTCACCGCCCCCCCATTCCGTTTCGATATCGCCATCGAGGTGGACCTGATCGAGGAGATCGGCCGTATCCACGGCTACGATCGCCTCCCCTCCCGCGAGCCCCGCGGGCGCATGGCGATGGCGCCGGTCTCCGAGGCCCGCCTGCCCCACGCCCGCCTGCGTGGCCTGCTGGTGGACCGCGGCTGGCAGGAGGTGATCACCTACAGTTTCGTGGAGGAGGAGTGGCAGCGACGGCTCCTCCCCGAGCGGCAGCCGCTGGCGCTGGCCAATCCCATCTCCGCCGACATGGGGGTGATGCGCCTCTCCCTCTGGCCCGGCCTCCTCAGGACGGTGGCCTGGAACCGGAACCGCCAGCAGGATCGGGTACGCATCTTCGAGACCGGTCTCTGCTTCGTGCCGGAAGAGGGCGAGGTGGCGCAGATCGCCCGCATCGGAGGGGCCTGGTCCGGTGCGCGCTATCCGGAACAGTGGGGGCTCGGCAGCGAGGCGGCCGACTTCTTCGACATCAAGGGAGACGTGGAGGCGCTGCTGGCTCTGGGCGGCCACCTGGGCGAGGCCCGTTTCGAGGTGGCGGAACATCCCGCTCTCCACCCGGGGCAGAGTGCCCGCGTCCTGATCGGCGGTCGCCCGGCCGGCTGGCTCGGCATGCTCCATCCTTCACTCCAGGCCTCCCTCGAGACGGGCCCGGTGCTGCTCTTCGAACTCGATCTCGCGCCCCTCGAGGAGGCCCGCATCGCCCGTTACCGCTCGCTCTCCCACTATCCGGCCATCCGTCGCGATCTGGCGGTGGTGGTGAGCGAGGAGACGCCCGCGGAGGCGGTGCTCGAGAGCGTGAGGGAGGCGTGCGGGGAGTGGCTGGTGGAGCTGCGTCTGTTCGACGACTATCGTGGACAGGGGATTGAAAGCGGACAAAAAAGCCTTGCTTTGGGCTTGATTTTACAGGATTCTTCGCGCACCCTTACAGATTCCGACGTCGATGGACTGATGGAGCGTATCGTCTCCGGTCTCGGCGAGCAGTTTGGCGCAACCCTGAGAGACTGAAGGTATGGCACTGACCAAGGCGGACATGGCCGAGCGACTGTTCGGTGAACTGGGTCTCAACAAGCGCGAGGCCAAGGAGTTCGTGGAGATGTTCTTCGAGGAGATCCGTTCGGCGCTGGAGAAGGGGGAGCAGGTGAAGCTCTCCGGTTTCGGCAACTTCGATCTCCGTGACAAGAACGAGCGTCCCGGGCGCAATCCCAAGACCGGGGAGGAGATTCCCATCTCCGCGCGACGGGTGGTGACGTTCCGTCCCGGCCAGAAGCTGAAGGCGCGGGTGGAGGCGTATGCTGGAAGCATCAAACAACAATGAACTGCCGCCGATCCCCGGCAAGCGCTATTTCACCATCGGTGAGGTGAGCGAGCTGTGCGGCGTCAAGCCGCATGTGCTGCGCTACTGGGAGCAGGAGTTCCCTCAGCTCAAACCGGTCAAGCGACGCGGCAACCGCCGCTACTACCAGCGCCACGACGTCCTGCTGATCCGCCAGATCCGGGCGCTCCTCTACGAGCAGGGGTTCACCATCGGTGGTGCCCGTCAGCAGCTCTCCGGCGACGCGATCAAGGAGGATCTGAGCGAGACCCGCCAGATCGTCCGCCAGCTCCGCGGCGAGCTGGAGGAGATTCTCGCCATCCTGAACGGGTGATCGCTATTCCTATTTGGATCGCCATTCGGTACAATGGCGTCCTCTGTCCCGGGGCGTAGCGCAGCCTGGTAGCGCACCTGCATGGGGTGCAGGTGGTCGGAGGTTCAAATCCTCTCGCCCCGACCAACAAGATCGTGAAATCGTCGAAGGGCCGCCTCCGGGCGGCCTTTTTCGTGGAAGGTCTCGCCGCAGGCCGTGTTCATACCGCTCTTCTTCACCCCCCCCCTGATGCAATGTCCGGGCGGATCCGGCGCTTGCGAAGCGGCAGATCGGCAGACAGGTGGGCGGGAGGTGACCCCGCTGGAGGCAGCTCGAGGATTGCCCTCGAGTGTTCTTCCTGCTCTACTGTGCAGGGAGCAGGGGGTGCCGCCGGTGCGGGACCGGGTGGCCGGGGATTCCCCGCGGGGAAGATCTTCGAGGGACGCCGAGATTGAACGAGCAGTTTGTTGCGTTTCTGAGGGCGCTGAAGGACAGTCTGCGGGATCTCCTGCCGATCTTTCTGGTGGTCGGATTCTTCCAGTTGGTCGTGCTTCGCCAATCCTTTCCCGATCCCGGCGAGCTGATCTCGGGGATGCTCCTGGTGGTGCTGGGTCTCACCCTCTTCGTGCGGGGGCTGGAGCTGGGTCTCTTTCCCATCGGCGAGAACATGGCCTATGCCTTCGCCCGCAAGGGGAGCGTCGGCTGGCTGCTCGCATTCGCCTTCGCCCTCGGCTTCGGCACCACGGTGGCGGAGCCGGCCCTGATCGCCGTGGCGGAGGAGGCCGCCGAGGTGGCCGCTCGCGGGGGCGTGATCGAGGATCGTCGGGAGGCGCGTGACGACTATGCCCTGGGGCTGCGTCTGACCGTCGCCCTCTCGGTGGGTTTTGCCATCCTGATCGGGGTCTTCCGTATCATCAAGGGGTGGCCCGTGCACTGGCTGATCATGGGTGGCTACATCGGAGTGGTCATCATGACCGCGTTTGCGCCGGAGGAGATCATCGGCATCGCCTACGACTCGGGTGGCGTCACGACATCGACCATCACGGTGCCGCTGGTAACGGCCCTCGGCGTCGGTCTGGCCATGTCCATCGAGGGACGGAACCCCCTGGTGGACGGTTTCGGCCTGATCGCATTCGCCTCCCTCACCCCCATGATCTTCGTCATGGTCTACGGTATGGTGGTGGGCGGATGAGCGGAACCGGCCTCGTCGAGGTGCTACTCCAGACGCTGCGTGACGTGCTGCCCATCGCCGGGGTGCTGTTCGGCTTCCAGATCCTCATTCTGCGCCGTCGCGTGCCGAATCTGCGCCGCGTGCTGCTAGGTTTCGTCTATGTGCTGCTGGGAATGGGGCTGTTTCTCGAAGGTCTGGAACAGGCGCTCTTTCCCCTCGGCAAGCTCATGGCCCAGCAGCTCACCGATCCGGCTTTCCTGTTCGGGGAGGGTGCGCAGGGGGTGGAGCATCACTGGAGCAACTATGGATGGGTCTACGCCTTCGCCTTCGCCATCGGATTCGCGACCACCGTCGCCGAGCCGTCCCTGATCGCCGTGGCCCTCAAGGCGCAGGAGATCTCCGGTGGTGCCATCACCTTCTGGGGCCTGCGTATCGCCGTGGCCATGGGGGTGGCGGTGGGTATCGGGCTCGGGACGTTCCGCATCGTCACCGGCACGCCCCTCCACTACTACATCATCGTGGGCTATGTGGTGGTGGTGGTCCAGACCGCCCTGGCGCCCCGCATCATCGTGCCACTCGCCTACGATTCGGGGGGCGTGACCACCTCCACCGTGACCGTCCCCCTGGTGGCGGCCCTGGGACTCGGACTGGCGAGTACCGTGCCGGGGCGCAGTCCTCTGCTGGACGGCTTCGGCCTGATCGCCTTCGCCAGCCTCTTCCCGATCATGACGGTCATGGCCTACGCACAGCTCGGCGAATGGTGGCTGAGGCGCAGAGCGCGCAAAGAGAGGGAGACTGAGAAATGCACTTCAAACTGATCATCGCGCTGGTCGAGGACGACAAGACCGAAGCGGTCATGAAGGCGGCCCGCCAGGCCGGGGCCACGGGGGCCACCGTCATCACCAATGCCCGTGGCGAGGGCCTCGAGAAGGCCAGGACCTTTTTCGGACTCAATCTGGAGACCCAGCGGGACGTGCTCTTCTTCCTGGTGGAGGAACACCTGAGCCGCACGATTCTGGAGACCATCTCCCGGGCGGGCAGTTTCGACGAGCGCGCAGGCTCGGGTATTGCCTTCCAGGTGGATGTGGAGGATGCCGTAGGGGTATCCCACCAGATTCGCAAGCTGACCCCGGTCGTGGAGGACAAGATATGAGTGAACGCCAGGTGATTCGGGTCCGGGACGTGATGAAACGGGACTACGATCTCATCGACGGCATGACCACCGTCGACGAGGCGTTGCGCACCATGCAGCACGTGGAGACCAAGGCCCTGATCGTGGACAAGCGCCACGAGGACGACGAGTATGGCATGCTGCTCATCTCGGACATCGCCCGCCACGTCCTGGCCAAGGACCGGGCTCCCGAAAGGGTCAACGTCTACGAGATCATGGCCAAGCCGGTGATCTCCGTCGATCCGGAGATGGATATCCGCTATTGCGCCCGGCTGTTCGAACGCTTCGAACTCTCCCGGGCGCCGGTGGTGGAAAACGGCAAGGTGGTGGGTATCGTCAGCTTTACCGACATGGTTCTCAAGGGGCTCTGTCGTCGCTTCCGCTGAAGGGCGCGACACCTTTCGCGGCGTTTCCACCAGGTGGCCGGGTGGGGAGGCCGCCTCCTCCATCTCCCTGCTTTCCCGCGAGCCTCTGCCGGGCCGGCCTCTCCTTGCCGCTTTCTCCCGTCTTGCCGGCCATCGCGCCTCAATTGATGATATTCGTCACGTATTGTAAGGTCGAGTCCGCTGTGTGGTTCCTCTCGGGAGCAGCAAGGAGCTTCGACCCGACCACCGCCACGAAGCGGGGCCTGATCGGTGCATACCGCAACAACCATTGGACAGGCTGATGAAAAACCCCGTATTTTCGACATCCTGTCAAGGAGGAGTTCAATGGATCGTCCAGAGAAGAGGAGAACGCTGCGCCGATTCGCCGTGATGGCGACGCTGCTGGCAGCACCCGCCGCCCATGGCGTCGATATCGACCTCGGTTGCGCCTGGTTGGATGCCAAGGGGACGGAGGGGGGCACCCTGAAGCTGCGGGATGTGGATGTCCTCGGCGGTTCCAGTCAGGCCGTCTTCGTCTGGGACACGGCGTCCAACCAGTGGCAGCTCGACAGCTATGGGGCGGAGTCTTGGGGGGCGGTACTGGCGAGGGTGGAATCGGTGAACATGTTCGATGCCCTGGACGGGGCGACGACCCAGTTCCGTCGCTGGCGGGTCTTCGGCCGTCAGGTGACCGGTGCCTCGGTCACCACCCCGGGGGCCGAGAGTTTCGATCTCGCCTTCGCCAGACTGCTCGGTTGCACCCGCCGCCTTGAGATGAAGGACTTCGCCGGGCCTCCCGCCGCCGGCATCCACCAGTTCTCGATCCAGTACAACGGCGCTCCCCTGACCCGCTCCGTCACCGTGGATCAGCCGCTGCTGCCATCGCTGGTGGTCAACCAGCAGAGCCGCGTCGGGGATTCCCTGGTCCTGGCGGTGGAGCCGGTGACCGGTTTCGGGCCCGTGAAGTACATGTTCCGGGTATACAACGTGGAGATCGGTGAGTTCATCTACGAGCAGGTCTCGGCCAACGCCTCGCTCACCACCCCGCCTCTCTCGCTGGCCCCCGGAGAGCGTTACCGGGTGTTCCTCAATGCCTTCACGGTCAGCGAGGCGGACGAGCGCGCCTGGAGTCTCTACAAGGGGCCCATCGCCACCTGGTGATCGGATGGGAGGAGGGGCCGGCCGTTTGGACAGGCCCCCCTCCCTTTCTGGTAAAGTAGCGCCATGTTTGGTCACTCCGGACAGGCGCACGGAAGGAGGGGGTTGCTGGCCCTGCTTCTTCTCGCTCTGCTAGAGGGTGGAACGGCACCTGCCGGAGCGAACGAGCAACCTCTCAGGGTCGCCGTCGCCGCCAACTTCCTTCCGGTGGCCGAGCGGCTCTCCACCCGCTTCACCCGGCAAACCGGCACGCCGCTGCGCCTCGTCTCCGGTTCCACCGGCAAGCTCTATGCCCAGATCGTGCACGGTGCCCCTTTCGATCTCTTCCTCGCCGCCGACGAGGCGAGACCCCGCCGTCTGGTGGAGGAGGGGAGGGCACGGGGTGCCCCTTTCCTTTATGCCACCGGCACGCTGGTGCTCTGGAGTCCTCGCCCCGGGCTGGTGGACCAGACGGGTGGGGTGCTGGCGGAGGGAGGCTTCTCCCGCCTCGCCATGGCCAACCCCCGGCTCGCCCCCTACGGCCGTGCCGCCCGTGAAACCCTGCAGGCACTCGGCCTCTGGTCGCGTTTGAGGTCTAGGATTGTGCGCGGCGAGAACATCGCCCAGGCCTTCCATTTCGTGGTCAGCGGCAATGCAGAACTGGGGTTCGTGGCTGCCAGCCAGTTGCTCTCGAGGGGAGAAGAGGGTTCCCGCTGGGTGGTGCCGGAGAGGCTCTACTCCCCCATCCTGCAGGCCGGAGTGGTGCTCACCGCTCACCCGGCGGCGGGCCGGTTCGTCCATTTCATCCGTTGTGGCGAGGGGCGGGAGATCGTGCGGGAGGGTGGCTACCGGGTGGCCGCCGATCCAGCGTGCTGAGCGGTGCCGACCTGGCCGCCCTGCAGGTCACCCTGCGGCTGGCGTTGATCACCACGCTCATCCTGCTGCTGCTCGGCACCCCCCTCGCCTGGTGGCTGGCCCGAAGCCGTGCCTGGTTCCGGCCGGTGGTGGAAGCGGTGGTGGCCCTGCCCCTGGTGCTTCCACCCACCGTGCTCGGCTTCTATCTGCTGATCCTGCTTGGTCCGGAGGGGGCGCTGGGAGGGCTGGTGACCGCGCTGGGGGGGCGGCCACTCGCCTTCACCTTCAGCGGCCTGGTGATCGGCTCGGTGCTCTACTCCCTCCCCTTCGTGGTGCAACCGCTGCAGACCGCCTTCAGCACTCTCGACCGCCGGCTCCTGGAGGCCTCCGCCACCTTGCGGGCCCCTCCTTTCGACCGTTTCGTCAGCGTGGTGGTGCCCCTCTCCCGCTCCGGCTTCATCACCGCCGCGGTGCTAGGTTTCGCCCACACGGTGGGGGAGTTCGGCGTGGTGCTGATGATCGGCGGCAACATCCCCGGCGAGACCCAGGTGCTCTCCATCGCCATCTACGACCATGTGGAGGCGCTGGAGTACACCAGTGCCCACTGGCTCGCCGGTGGCCTGCTATTGCTCTCCTTCCTGCTGCTGTTGACGGTCTATCTGGTCAACCGTCGCTGGTCGGTGGCCCATCCGTGACCCTCTCCGCCCGATTCCGCATCGCCCGCGGTGCCTTCGTCCTGGAGGTGGACCTGGAGTTGCCGGGGGAGGGAGTGACAGCGCTGTTCGGGCCCTCCGGGTGTGGCAAGACCACCCTGTTGCGCGCCATCGCCGGCCTCGAGTCGTGCCACTGCGGGCGGCTCAAGGTGGGTCACCAGGTGTGGCAGGAGAGGGGCCACTGTCTCCCCACCCACCGCCGGGCGGTGGGCTATGTCTTCCAGGAGGCGAACCTCTTTCCCCACCTCTCGGTGCGGGGCAATCTGGAGTATGGATGGAAACGGGCGCCGGCCGCCGAGCGGCGCATCTCCTTCGACCAGGTGGTGGTGCTGCTGGGTCTGGAGCCCCTGCTGGAGCGGCGCATCCGTGGCCTCTCCGGGGGAGAGCGGCAGCGGGTGGCGATCGCCCGGGCCCTGCTCGCTTCACCCCGGCTGCTCCTGATGGACGAGCCGCTGGCGGCCCTGGACGAGGCGAGCCGCGAGTCGTTGCTGGAGAGTCTGGAACGGCTCCGCGGCACCCTCGCCATCCCCATGCTCTACGTCACCCACTCCCAGCGGGAGGTGGGGCGGCTGGCCGATCATCTGGTGTTGATGGAGGCGGGGCGGATCCGTGCCAGCGGGCCGGTGGAGGAGCTGCTCACCCGTACCGATCTGCCGCTCGCGCGGGCGGCGGATGCGGAGGCGGTGATCGAGGCAGAGGTGGCGGGGCGGGACGAGCGCTACCATCTGCTGCGGTTGCGCTTTGGTGGGGGTGAGTTTCTGGTGCCGGAGGCGGGGCGGCGTGTGGAGGGGAGGGTCCGTCTGCGGATCCTGGCGCGTGACGTGGCCCTGGCCCTGGAACGCCCCCGCGCCACCAGCGTGCTCAACGTCTTTCCCGCGGTGGTGGAGTCGCTGGCGTCGGTCAACGATGCCCAGGTGGTGGTGCGGCTGGCGGTGGAGGGGGGCGGCCACGTGCTGTCACGCATCACCCGCCGCTCCGCGGACGCCCTGGGCATCGCGCCGGGGCTGCGGCTCTTCGCCCAGGTGAAGAGCGTGGCGCTGATGGGTTGACCCGGCAGGCCGGTACGTGCGGGGCTACGATTGCACTCGTGTGGCCGGGAGGGCGAGAAGGATCTCCGGCCACCGGGAACGCGTCGGGCATGGGATACGCAGACCGCCGGGACCGGTCTGCGCGGTGTGGAGTTGGTCGGGGTGAGAGGATTCGAACCTCCGACCCCTGCCTCCCGAAGACAGTGCTCTACCAGGCTGAGCTACACCCCGAAAAGGATCGGTCAGTACCCCCGCCGGACCGAGAAATCGGCCAGATCGGCGAGGGCCTGCCGCCAGGGTGAGGGTTCGAAACGGGCCAGCGCCTGCTTGGCCTTCTCGGCCTCCCCTCTGGCGAGTTGCGCAGTGTAAGCGATTGCCCCCGTGGTTTCAATGGCCTCCCGGACCTGGTCGATCTGCTCCAGCCCCCCCTCGCGGATCGCCTCACGGATCAGCTCGCGCTGTTGCGGCGTGCCGTGGGCCATGGCGTGGATCAGCGGCAGGGTGGGCTTGCCCTCGGCCAGGTCGTCACCGATGTTCTTGCCGAGCGCTTCGCTGGTGGCGCTGTAGTCGAGCACGTCGTCGATGAGCTGGAAGGCGGAGCCCAGGTAGCGGCCGTAGTCGGCCATCGCCTGCTCCTCCTCGGCACTGCGTTCCGCCAGCACCGCCGCCAGCAGCGTCCCCGCCTCGAAGAGGCGCGCCGTCTTGCGGTAGATCACCTCCATGTAGCGTTCCTCGGTGGTGTCCGGGTCGTTGCAGTTGAGGAGCTGCAGCACCTCCCCCTCGGCGATGGTATTGGTGGCGTGGGAGAGGATCTCCATCACCCGCATGCTGCCCACCTCCACCATCATCTCAAAGGAGCGGGAGTAGAGGAAATCGCCCACCAGCACTGCCGCCTCGTTGCCCCAGATGTCGTTGGCGGTCTGGCGGCCCCGGCGCATGTCGGAATCGTCCACCACGTCGTCGTGGAGGAGGGTGGCGGTGTGGATGAACTCGATGATGGCGGCGATGTCGATGTGGCGACTGCCCCGGTACCCGCAGGCGCGGGCCGCCAGCAGCACCAGCAGCGGCCGCAGCCGCTTGCCCCCTGCGGAGATGATATAGTGGCCGAGCTGGCCGATGAGGGCCACGTCGGAGCGCAGGGAACGCAGGATCAGGGCGTTCACCGCCTCCATCTCCTCCCGGGCGAGTTCCCTGATCGCCTCGATGTCGATGCTCCGGCCTTCGCCGGTCACTGGGGCCTCGCCCGTCTGGATCGCCATCTCTCGGCTACATCTCTCTCTGGCACGGATAGACCCCACAGTTTACCGCCGCTACCCCTCCGAGACCACCGCCGAAGGACCGGCTTTTTCGACTCGAGGGGGTGGCCTGGCCTGAGCGGTGGCCGATCGCGGATGCCGCCAGGTCCTTCCCGAACCGGAAATGAGTCTGATAGGGTGGCAGCAAGCGAGCCCGATCGGGCGGCCGGGATCCGGGCTTTGTCAGGTCTCGATGGTCACGATCATCCTCCGATGATCCCGGCCCCGGACCGCCTTCCGGCCCACTTCACCCCGGAATCACGCCCCCCCCGTTAACAGGACGTCGAAAAAGTAACAGGATGTCGAAAAAGGCCGTCCTGGCCTTTTTCGACGCCGGAAGCCGAGCGATTTCCGGCTTCCTTCACGTTTTCGATGACCTGGGGTCATTGAAAACGGCGGTGCATCCAAGCACCGCGGCACAGGCTGTTGAAAAACGGCGTTTTTCAACAGCCTGCCAAGGCTCATGTGTCATCGGAAGAGGCTCGCCATTGACCCTGTTCCGGTCACCCTGTACAATTTCGCTCTTTATCCGACCCAACCAGCAGAACATTTTTTGGAGTCCAGAAGCATGTACGCGGTGATCAAGACTGGCGGTAAACAGTACCGGGTTCAGGAAGGCGACGTGGTGCGCGTCGAGAAGCTGCCGGTGGAAGAGGGTGCTTCCGTGGAGATCGAGGAAGTGCTGATGATCGGCGACGGCGACAACGTCCAGATCGGCGCCCCCTACGTGGAGGGTGGCAAGGTGACCGCTACCGTGCAGGCCCATGGCCGTGGCAAGAAGGTGGAGATCATCAAGTTCCGCCGCCGCAAGCACCACATGAAGCGCCAGGGGCACCGGCAGGACTACACCGAACTCAAGATCACCGGCATCAGCGCCTGAGCGCGGCCGGCATCGGAAAGTAACGAGGCAGAAGCGACATGGCACACAAGAAGGCAGGCGGCAGCACGCGCAACGGCCGCGATTCCATCTCCAAGCGTCTCGGCGTCAAGCGGTTCGGCGGCGAGGTGGTGCGCGCGGGCAACATCATCGTCCGTCAGCGCGGTACCCACTTCCACCCCGGCGACAACGTCGGTTGTGGCAAGGACCACACCCTCTTCGCCAAGGCAGACGGCAAGGTGGTGTTCGAGGTCAAGGGGCCCCGCAAGCGCAAGTATGTCAGCGTGGTTGCGGTCGCCGACTGATCCAGCGGACAGCCGTTCGCGCGAAAGAGCCCCGCAATCACGCGGGGCTTTTTTGTGTGCGCCCAGCATGGGCGCACCCCTGCGGGTGGAAGTCCCGCCACGAGCTGGTCACGGCGAGTGAAGCGAAGCGCAACTGCGGAAGGGTGACCGACCGTGGGGAGGAAGCGTGGAGCATAAAC
>JALTLT010000101.1 GCA_027001815.1 Gammaproteobacteria bacterium
AGCCGGCCCGTCTCCATGGGCATCCACGGCAAGATGGGTGGCCGCAACGCCCCCACGGTCTGGAACGCCGCCTTCCTCTCGGTGCAGTTCTGGGACGGTCGCGCCCCCAGTCTCGAGGAACAGGCCAAGGGACCGGTGGTCAACCCGGTGGAGATGGGCATGAAGGACCTGGACACCGCCATCGGTCGCGTGCGTGCCATCCCCGGCTACCGGCCGCTCTTCGAGAAGGCGTTCGGCGGTGACGATCCTGTCACGGTGGCAAACGCCGCCCGGGCGGTGGCTGCCTTCGAGCGCACCCTGATCACCCCCGGCAGCCCCTACGACCGCTTCGTCCAGGGCGACCGCAAGGCACTCGACTCCCAGCAACAGCGGGGCATGAAGCTGTTCGACTCCGTCGGCTGCACCTCCTGCCACTCCGGCCCCGCCTTCGCCGGACCGAAGATGCCAGAGGGGCAGGGTTTCTTCGCCAAATTCCCCACCTTCGCCGACAGTCCGTACGTGGCCAGGTACGACCTGATGGCGGACAAGGGCCGCTTCCAGGTGACCGGCAAGGAGAGCGACAAGCACATGTTCCGGGTCCCCACCCTGCGCAACATCGCCGACACCGCACCCTACTTCCACAACGGCTCGGTGAAGAGCCTCGACGAGGCGGTTCGGGTGATGGCCCACACCCAGCTCCACAAGGAGCTGACCGACAGCCAGGTGGAGGATATCGTTGCGTTCCTCAACGCCCTCACCGGCCCCTATCCGGAGATCACCCTCCCCCGGCTGCCGGCCACCCCCGGCACCACCCTGCTCGACCGTTGATCGCACCGGCCGAGACCCCTGCCGGCTCCAACATCGGAGCCGGCAGGGGAAGGGTCGGAGAGCGGCTCCCCGCCAGTCAGACGCCGCGCCTCCAGAACAGCACAGACCTCTTCCAGCCGCCTCCCCCTCTCGCACCTTCCCGACTCCCGGGAGACCCGACAAATCGCGCGTTCCGGATCCGGACAGCGCGGCTGGCCCCGAGAGTCCACCCCAAAGTGGTTGGAGAGCAGCAGCGATTGGGCTAAAGTAGGCCTGTCATTCGGATCGCCGTTCGGGCCACTCCTGCTCGGGACGGCGAGAGGTCTCCGCCTCTCGCTCCGTCCAACCATCCAGAAGTCACCCGGCCGCCCTCCGTGCACTGACGATTGGACGGATCCCGCCCCCGCGCCGGTGGCGCGGTGGAACCGGGGTCCGGGAAAGGCAAGTGAGGCCCACCGGGTTCGCGGCCACGTAGCTTTCCATCCGCGGCGTGGCTGCCGCCATCGGGTCGATATTTTTCGAGGTAATTTCGAGATGATGACAGGCACCGTCAAGTGGTTCAACAGCACCAAGGGTTACGGCTTCATCGCCCCCGCCGATGGCAGCAGTGACGTCTTCGTCCACTTTTCCGCCATCAACGCCGAAGGGTTCCGCTCTCTCGAGGAGGGCCAGCAGGTCTCCTTCGAGATCAAGGAAGGGCCCAAGGGGCCCCAGGCGGAGAACGTCACACCGATGTGAATCCCTTTACCCGGCCGCCTCTCCGAAGGCGGCCGGGTGGCCTTCTCCCCATGCCCCTTCCCCCTTTCCGAGTC
>JALTLT010000102.1 GCA_027001815.1 Gammaproteobacteria bacterium
GTCCATACCGCCAGCGCCTCGGGGACCTCGCTGGAGGAGTCGATCCGGATCGGCAGCGCACTGACCCGGGAGTTCCTGAAGATCCCCGGCGTGGTGTCGGTGTCGCAGTGGGCGGGGCGGGCCGAGCGCGGCGCCGACACCTTCGGCAGCCACTACAGCGAGTACGAGGTGGAGCTGGAGCCCATGTCGGGACGGGAGCAGCAGGCGGTGCTCGATCGGCTGCGCGAAATCCTGGCCGGCTTCCCCGGTATTCTCTACGAGGCCAATACTTTCCTTACCGAGCGGGTGGACGAGACCATCTCCGGCTACACCTCACCCGTGGTGATCAATGTCTATGGCAGCGATCTTGATCTCCTGGATCGCAAGGCACAGGCGATCGCCGCGCTGATGCGGGACATTCCAGGGGCGGTCGATGTGCAGATCCGTTCGGTCCCGGGCACGCCGGTAGTCGATGTCCGGCTCGACCTGCAGCGCCTGCGCCGGTGGGGCCTGCGTCCGAAGGAGGTCTACCTGGCGGTGCAGGCGGCCTTCGAGGGGACGGTCATCGGCCACTACTACGAGGGCAACCGGGTGTTCGACATCGCGGTGGTGCTGCCGCCGGAGAACCGCCGCCGGATCTCCGATCTCCAGACCCTGCCCCTAGGTCTGCCAGGAGGTGGGGTGGTGGAGCTGCAGGAGGTGGCCGATATCCGCCAGGTCGAGGGTCGCTACAATATCCTGCACAAGGAAAGGCAGCGCCTGCAGACCATCACCTGCAATGTCAGTGGACGCGAGATGAGTGACTTCCTGGCCGAACTCCGGCAGCGGGTGCTGAACGAGGTCCCCTTCGAGGCCGGGGCCTATCCCGAGTTCACCGGTGCCGCGGTGGAACAGGCGCAGGCCCGCGAGGACTTGGTTCTCCACTCCCTGCTGGCGGGGGTCGGTGTGCTGATTCTGGTCTACATCGCCATCGGCAGCCTGCGCCACGTGCTGCTGGTGCTCATCAACCTGCCTTTCTCCCTGCTCGGTGGTGTGCTGGCGGTGGTGGTGACCGGCGCCTCGCTCTCGGTGGGTTCCATGGTGGGCTTCGTCACCCTGTTCGGCATCACCGTGCGCAACTCCATCATGCTGGTCTCCCACTATGCCCACCTGGTGGAAGAGGAGGGGGAACAATGGAATCTCGGGACCGCGATCCGCGGCGCCCAGGAACGCCTGCCCTCGATCCTGATGACCGCCCTGGTCACCGCCCTGGCGATGCTGCCGATCGCCGTGGACAGTGACAACCCGGGCCGCGAGATCATGGGTCCGATGGCGGCCATCATCATTGGTGGCCTGGCCTCTTCCACCATTCTCAATCTGCTGATCATGCCCGCGGTGATGCTCAAGTACGGCCGCTTCAGGAGCGGGGAGGTGAGAGATGGAACATCGACCGGATGAATCCGGGCGGGGCAAGGGCCCGGTACTGGAGGCCCGCATCGCCGACATCACCAGGCTGGAGGTGGATGCCATCGTCAACGCGGCCAACCGCAGCCTGCTGGGTGGTGGCGGGGTGGACGGGGCGATCCATCGCGCAGCCGGCCCGGAGCTGCTCGAGGAGTGCCGGACGCTCGGGG
>JALTLT010000103.1 GCA_027001815.1 Gammaproteobacteria bacterium
ATCGCTTCAAGGAGATCAACGACACCCTCGGTCACCAGGTGGGCGACCAGGTCCTGCGGGAGGTGGCGACCAAACTCCGTCGAGCCGTCCGCGAGGCTGACACCGTCGCGCGCCTGGGAGGTGACGAATTCGCTATCCTCCTGCCCAGGTGCGACCGGCACGGCGCGGCAAGGCTGGCGAAGAAGATCCTCTCATCGCTGGAGAAGGTGATCCACATCCAGCATCACGATCTCTTCGTGGGGGGCAGTATCGGCATCGCCCTCTATCCCGAGCACGGCCGGCGTCCGCCCGCCCTGCTCCAGTATGCCGACGTGGCCATGTACCTGGCGAAGGGCGAGAATCGCGGTTTCGCCATCTACTCTCCCGATCGCGACAGCCATAGCGTGGGACGCCTGGCACTGGCCGCAAGGCTGGTCGAGGCGATCGAGAACGACCGCCTCACCCTCCACTACCAGCCCTTCCTCCGTCTGCCGGACGGGCGGGTCGCGGGAGCCGAGGCGCTGCTGCGCTGGCCGGAACAGAGCGGGGAGAACATCTCTCCCCAGGAGATCGTCTCGCTGGCGGAGCACACCGGCCTGATCAACCGCCTCACCCAGTGGGTGGTGGATCGGGCCCTTGCCGACTGCGCGCGCTGCCGTCTGCCTGAGGAGCTGTCGGTGGCCATCAACCTCTCCATGCTCAACCTCCAGGATCGGGGTCTGGCCGGCTACATCGGCGAGCGCCTGGCCTTCCACGGCGTCAGCGCGGGGCGTCTGTCACTGGAGATCACCGAGACCGCCATGATGTCCAACCCCGGGCGGGCCATGAAGGTGCTCAGCCGTCTCACCGACATGGGTCTCTCCATCGCCGTGGACGACTACGGCACCGGCTTCTCCTCCCTCGCCTACCTCAAGCAGTTGCCGATCCACAAGCTCAAGATCGACAAGTCCTTCATCTTCGACATGCTCGAGAACAGCGACGACCGCCTGATCGTCCGGTCGGTGATCGATCTGGCACACAACCTGGGGCTCCAGGTGGTGGCCGAGGGGGTGGAGAACGAGGCGATGCTCGAGAGCCTGGCACGGTTCGGCTGTGACCTCGCCCAGGGATACCACATCGCCCCGCCCATGGATGCGAAGACGCTGTACGACTGGGTGACCAGCCGGGACCACACCCCATTCGCCGGCAAGGCCGGTGGGGGCCTCGCCGGCCAGTGAGCAGGGAACGGGCTGTCGGGCTTCAAGCTGAAGGCCACTCTGCCCAGACGGGCCCCGCGGAAAGCACCGGAACCTGACGGCCTGTCTAAGGCCGGCAGGCTGCCAGGTCATTGAAAAGCGTGAGGAAGCCGGAAATCGCATTTTCGGCTTGCGGCGTTGAAAAAGGCCGGGACGGCCTTTTTCAACATCCTGCCAAAACCCGAGCAAAAAGAACAGGCTTTGCCAATCCCTCCCCTCATCGACTAGAATAGCCTCCCTGTTCAGACTAGCCAGGCGGTGATCCGCGTGTCCAGCGCAACCCGACCCGAACAGCTTGCCCGGGATCACGACCGGTGCCCTCCCACTGGCGCTGCGCCCCGCTCCATGAACCCTCTGCGTGCCCTCATCATGGGCG
>JALTLT010000104.1 GCA_027001815.1 Gammaproteobacteria bacterium
GGCGGGGGCCGTGGCCTGTTCCGCCGGAAAAGGGGGCATCGGCTCCCACGACGCGTCCTGTTCCGTGGCGGGAGCGGAGGTCGGCGAGAGGAACGAGGTGTCGGGGACCAGGGACCAACGGGCATCGAAGACCGCCTGGCAACGGCCGCAGCGCACCTGTCCGCCGGCCACCTCCAGGTGGCTCTCCTCGATGCGGAAGATGGTCTTGCAGCTTGGGCAGCGGGTAAGCATGGCGTATTGGTCCGACGTCAGGATGGTGAAAAAGCCCATCCGTGGGCGTATTCAACAGGATGTTGAAAAAGGCCGTCCTGGCCTTTTTCAACGCCGGAAGCCGAAAATGCGATTTCCGGCTTCCTCACGTTTTCAATGATCTTTCGTCATTGAAAACGGCGGTGCATCCCTGCACTGCGGTACAGGCTGCCGAAAAACAGTGTTTTTCAACAGCCTGTTGATCCGGGGACGGAAAACGCGGTTTCCCGTTCCCTCCCGTTTTCTATGATCTTTCGTCATTGAAAAAGGCGATGCATCCCTGTATCGCGTACAGGGTGTTTGAAAAACGGGGGTTTTTCAAACACCCCGTTATAGCCGGAGCCTCGGGCAGGCGCCAGCCCTTTCTGTTCGGGGCACCGGACCGATGGCGGATGGGTCACCCTGCCCGCCGGTGCCGGGGGGACGGCTTCATGTCTGCCCGGTGAGCAGCACCCACTCGTCGATCTGCCCGGTCGGTGAGAGGGCGCGCCAGGGTGCGTAGGCGGCCGCCACCTCCCGCCACTGGCTGTCGAGGATCCCCGACAGGGCGATGGCACCCTCCGCATGGGGCCAGGTGGCGAGCTTCGGAGCGAGTTCCCGAAGGGGGGAGGCGAGGATGTTGGCCACCAGCCGGTGGGGCCTGAAGGGAGGCTCCCGACCCGGCAGGGCGGTGACGAGCCGGTCGGCGACGCCGTTGCGCCGGGCATTGGTGCGGGTCGCCTCCAGTGCCTGCGGATCGAGGTCGACGGCCAGAACCGAGCGGGCCCCCAGCAGCAGCGCGGCGATGGCGAGTATGCCGGAACCGCAACCGTAGTCCACCAGATCGACGCCCTCCAACGGCTCTCCCTCCAGCCACTCGAGGCAGAGTCGCGTGGTGGGATGGGTGCCGGTGCCGAAGGCGAGCCCCGGATCGAGGCGCAGGTTGACCGCCGAGGGTTCGGGTGGCTCGAAGCCCTCCGGCACCACCCATAGCCGTTCGCCGAAACGCATCGGTCGATAGCCCTCCATCCAGGCCCGCACCCAGTCGCGCTCCGCGAGTGGTTCGATGCGCAGGCCGGGAAGGGCTTCGGTCCCGAGCAGCCCCTGCAACCGCAGGCGCAGGGCGTCCGGCTCCACATTGGCCGGAAACAGGCCGGTGATCGTCACCTCGTCCCACAGCGGGATCTCGCCGGGGGCCGGTTCGAGCAGCGGCTGGTCCTCGGCGTCCGCCAGGGTGACCGAGAGGGCGCCGGCACTTTCGAGAGCCGTCTCGATGCGGGCCACTTCATCGGCTCGGGCAGGGAGGTGGACCTGCAGCCATCCGTCGTTCATGATTGCGCGGGTTCCAGGTGGATGAGG
>JALTLT010000105.1 GCA_027001815.1 Gammaproteobacteria bacterium
CCGGATTTCTCTCCGGCTACGGCATGGCCTGGGTGGGAAGGACGGTGGTCTATACACTTCGGGCCCAGCTCTTCGACCGGCTTCTGACTCTCCCGTCGGGGTATTTCGACCAGACTCCCAGTGGCGACGTCATCGCCCGCCTCACCTATCACGTGGAGCAGGTGGCAGCCGCAACCACCAACGCGGTCACCATCCTCATCCGTGATTCCCTCTCCGCCCTGGGGCTGCTGGCCTGGATGTTCTATCTCAGCCCGTCGCTCTCGCTCGCCTTCCTGCTCTTCGGCCCCCTGGTGGCGGTGATCGTGGCGCTGGTGAGCCGTCGCTTCAGGCGCATCAGTCGCCGCATCCAGGGCTCCGTGGGGGAGGTGACGCAGGTGATCCAGGAGGCGGTGGAGGGGTACCGGGAGATCCGGGTCTTCGCCGGCGAGGAGCAGGAGCGGCGCCATTTCGAACGGGCCAATCGTCGCAATCGGCGCCAGCAGCTCAAGATGGCCGCCACCGGAGCGGTCAGCGCCCCCCTGATCCAGCTTCTCGCCGCCTGTGTTCTGGCCGGGGTCGTCTACATGGCCTCCTCCTCGCCGGACATCGTCACGCCGGGGGATTTCATCTCCTATGTCACGGCGCTGATGCTGCTGCTGCCCAATCTGAAGCGTCTGATCAACGTCACGGCCCCCATCCAGCGCGGCATTGCCGCCGCCGAGAGCATCTTCGAGCTGCTTGACATGTCCCCGGAGGAGGAGCGGGGGGAGGTATCACTGGAGCGTGCCCGGGGGCGTATCGAGTATCAGGCGGTGGAGTTCGCCTATCCGGCCGGTGCTCCCGTTCTCCGTGGCGTGAGCCTGCAACTGGAACCGGGGCAGACGGTGGCGCTGGTGGGGCGTTCCGGCAGCGGCAAGACCACCCTGGTCAACCTTCTGCCGCGCTTCTACGAGCCGACTGCAGGGCGGATTCTCCTCGACGGCCACGACATCACGGAGTACCGCCTTCGCGATCTGCGGCGGCAGATCGCCATGGTCAGTCAGCAGGTGACGCTGTTCAACGACACCATCGCCGGCAACATCGCCTATGGGGCCCTGGCAGGGGCGAGTCGGGAACAGATCGAACAGGCGGCGCGCGCCGCCCACGCCTGGGAGTTCATCCGCGAGTTGCCCGAGGGGCTCGATACGCCGGTGGGGGAGAACGGCGTGCTGATGTCGGGTGGGCAGCGGCAGCGGATCGCCATCGCACGGGCGGTGCTCAAGGATGCGCCGATCCTGATTCTCGACGAGGCCACCTCCGCTCTCGACAGCGAGTCGGAACGGCTGGTTCAGCAGGGTCTGGAGAACCTCATGCGGGGCCGCACCACCATGGTGATCGCCCACCGTCTCTCCACCGTCGAGCGCGCCGACTGCATCCTGGTCCTCGACGAGGGGAGGGTGGTGGAGTGGGGCACCCACCAGGAGCTGCTCGCTCGCGAGGGACTCTACAGCACCTTCTACCGGGGGCAGCTTCTGCAGGAGGATTCCCCGGCTGGAGGGGAAGATGAAGAGAGGGGTTGAGCGGGTCTGGTACGGCGCCTCCCCCTGGGTGGTGCCGCTGCTGCCCTTCTCCGCCCTCTGGTGTCTGCTGGTGAGCCTGCGGCGCCTCGCCTATCGTGTCGGCCTGCTGCGGGTGTCCCATCTGCCTGTCCCGGTGATCGTGGTGGGCAACATTGCCGTCGGGGGAAGCGGCAAGACCCCGCTGGTGGTCTGGCTGGTCCGCCAGCTTCGGCAGGCGGGTTACCACCCGGGGGTGGTGAGCCGCGGATATGGCGGAGCGGCCCGCCACTGGCCCCAGCAGGTACGCCCCGACAGCGACCCGGTGACGGTAGGAGACGAGGCGGTACTGATCGCGCGGCGTACCGGCTGTCCCATGGCGGTCGGCCCAGACCGGCCGGCGGCCGCGCGCGCCCTCCTGGAGTGGCACGAGTGCGACGTGATCGTCAGCGACGATGGCCTCCAGCACTATGCGTTGGGGCGGGAGATCGAGATCGCCGTGGTGGACGGTGTACGCCGCTACGGCAACGGTCACTGCCTGCCGGCGGGCCCACTTCGGGAGGGACGCCGGCGGCTGCGGGGGGTGGACTTCATCGTCAATAACGGCTCCCACGACCGTCTGGAGTATCCCATGCGGCTGCGGCCTGGGGAGGTTTTGCCCCTGAGCGGGGAGGGGGTGGGGCGTTCCCTCGAGAGTTTCCGTGAGCGACGCGTCCACGCGGTGGCGGGCATCGGCAATCCGGGGCGCTTCTTCGAGATGCTGCGGCGCCACGGACTGGAGGTGGTGGAGCACCCCTTCCCCGACCACCACCCCTATCGTGCCCCGGATCTCCGGTTCGAGGAGCGGCTGCCCATTCTGATGACCGAGAAGGATGCGGTAAAATGCCGCGCACTGGGAGTGTCCGATGCCTGGTACCTCCCCGTGGAAGCGGATGTGGAGGGGGGGTTCCGAGAGCGGCTGCTGGACCGCCTCGCCAGACTGGAGAAGAGCGGTAGCGGCAAGCCGGACCGCCCCGCCTGAACCCGCTCCGCCCGGCGGAACGGCAACGAGGAGAGTGGAAGTGGACACCAAACTGCTGGATATCCTGGCCTGCCCCGTCTGTCATGGCAAGCTCGTCTACCGCAAGGAGCAGGAGGAACTGGTCTGCAAGGTGGACCGGCTGGCGTTCCCCATCCAGGACGGGATTCCGGTGATGCTGGAGGAGGAGGCGCGCCAGCTTCCCGCCGACGAAGAGATCGGGGAATGACGGAGAAGTGACCATCCCCTTTCACGTGGTCATCCCGGCCCGCCACGCCTCGAGCCGTCTTCCGGGCAAGCCCCTGCTGCCTCTGGCGGGGCGGCCGATGGTGGAGCACGTCTGGCGACGGGCCTGCGAGAGTGGTGCCGCGGAGGTGGTGATCGCCACCGATCATGAAGGCATCGCCGAGACCGCCGCCGCTTTCGGTGCAGAGGTCTGCATGACCGCCGCCGACCACCCCTCGGGCACCGACCGCCTCTCCGAGGTGGTCGCCCTGCGCGGCTGGAGCGACGAGCGGATCGTGGTCAACCTGCAGGGAGACGAGCCGCTTATGCCCCCCGCGCTGGTCCGTCAGGTGGCCGAGGATCTCCACGGTCATGCCGATGCGGTGATCACCACCCTCTGCACCCCCATCTCCAGCCGCGACGAACTCTTCGATCCCCATGCGGTGAAGGTTGTGCGTGACGAGCGGGGCTATGCCCTCTATTTCAGTCGTGCGCCGATCCCCTGGGATCGTGACCGCTTCGCCGGAGGAGGGGAGGCCCTGGCGGTGGACGCCCACTTCCGCCACGTGGGCATCTACGCCTACCGGGCCGGTTTCCTCCGCCACTATGCCGAACTCCCCCCCAGCGACCTGGAGAGGCTGGAGTCTCTGGAGCAGTTGCGGGTTCTGTCCGCGGGATACCCCATCCATGTGAGTGTCACTGCCACGCCGCCTGGTCACGGCGTCGATACCCGGGAGGATGTGGAAAGGGTGGAGAGGCTGCTGGGAGGCGGCTGAATCCCCCGGCTTTCCGCCGGTTGAAAGAGCCCGGGGAAGGGCTTTTCAACTGCATGTCAGAGCAGTTCCAGGTCGAGGAAATCGGGATGAAGCGCCAGACGGTCGCCGGTCAACACGGGAATGGTATGGGTTCGCGGGACGCGGCGCCCGGCATTGCCGTACTGGTCGGGCTGGATGGTGTGCGTGTCGCTCTCCTGGAGAACCAGCGAAGGGCCGTCCTCCAGCACCTCGATCACGTGGCAACGCCAGCCGAGGAAACGGACCTCCAGGCCGATCATGCCGCGAAGCTGGTCGAGTGAGATCTCGAGGGGCTGGTCCATGTTCTCCGACATGTGGCGTCGATTCCGCAACTGGCTGACACAAAGGTTACTGTATAACGGGCGAGGGGAATCGACAAACCCCGCCCCCGACACGCAACGGGAAGAGAAAATGGTTCATGTGCTGTTCGTCTGTCTCGGCAACATCTGCCGCTCACCCACTGCCCAGGGCGTCTTCACCAAGATGGTGGAGGAGGAGGGGCTGTCACACCTGATCGCTATCGATTCCGCCGGTACCCACGCCTACCATCGTGGTGAACCGCCGGATTCCCGCGCCCAGAGTGCGGCGGCCCGTCGTCAGGTGGACCTCAGCGGCCTGCGCGCGCGAGTTTTCACCGCGGAGGATTTCGAGCGATTCGATTACGTCCTGGCCATGGATCGGGAGAATCATGCCCATCTGGAGGCCATCTGCCCCGATCACCATCGTGCCAAACTCCGGCTCTTTCTCGAGTTCGCGCCCCACCTGGAGGTGGACGAGGTCCCCGATCCCTACTATGGCGGTACGGCGGGCTTCGATCGGGTGCTGGACCTCATCGAGGAGGCCTCCCGGGGACTCATCGAAGAGATCCGCCGAAACCACCTTCGCTGAGTTCACCGGCTGGGTGAGGGGCGAGCCCCTTCACGACCCGTTTCCGCTCTCCTCCTTCGCGGGGTGAGAGGCGGGAGGCTCATCGGAAGCCTTTCGAACCCCCTCCTCACCCCTGGCGGAGGCGGCTGCCGGCTGCTCCTCCACCGATCGGGGCTTCGGTGGGGAGGCTGGCGGTTCCCCCTTGCTGTGTTCCTCCCTGTCCGCGGCAGGCAGAGGGCGAACGGGCGCGGCGAGCGGGGCAGGAGCTTCACTTTTCGCCGTGCGTTCCCCGGCAGGCGGTTTCACCGCCGCGGCGGGCCTCACCGGGGGTGAGGGGGGAGTTTCATTCGCCGGCGGACGAGGGGATTCTGTCGCGCCCTGTCCGGGGGCGGAGGGTGACACCTCGCGAGAGGAGGGGGTCGTCCTCTCCCGATCACCGCCTGCGGCGCCCTGTTCCTGCCGCCCCGCCTCGCCATCGCTGGCGGTCGGCCGGCGACGGCGGCCGCTGCTCTTCTTCCGTGCAGAGCTCTTCTTGCGGGAGGAAGGGGACGTCTCGGCCGACGGGGTCGCCTTCACGCCGGGCGAGGAGGTCTCTTCCCGCGGCGTGGGCGGGGTCTCGGGGGAGGGCTGTTCCGCTGTCGCGTTCCTCTCGCTCCCCTTCGTCTCCGTCGATGTCGTCCCGTTCTCCCCCCCGGAGGCCTCGGCACCTCCGCCCTGACCCGCGGAGCGGCGCCGGCGGCGCCCCCCGCGGCGGCCACGACGACTGGCGCCGCTGCGCCCCTTGCCACCCTCGCCCCCGCTCTCGGAAGCGGTTTCCCGGGCCTTTTCCGGGACGGCGGGTGTCGCATCCGGTGCACTCCGGGCACGGCCCTGCTCCCGTTCCGTTTCGGCCGCGCCATTGCGTCCCTGGCCGCCGGCACGTGTCTGCTGGCCGCCGCGGCGGGTCCGCTGACCACTGCGTGCGCCGGGTCCCCTCTGGCTTCCGGTACGAGCGCGACGGCCCTGCTGGCCGGCGGGGTGACCCTGCGGCTGTCCCCCCCGGCCCTTCTTCTCGGGCTCGCGTTCGGCGGGCTCTTCCTGGCGGGGGCCACCGAACAGGCTGGTCCAGAGGCGCTTGATGAAGCCGCCGTCGGTGGACGGTTCCGGAGTCTCCTCCACCCGGCTGGTGGTCGCCGGTCTCGGGGTCGGGGCGGGCGGAGCCGGTGGTGCGACGGTCTTCACCGCCGGCTGCTCCATCGGCTTCTTGACGGCCCCCGGCAGGCTCTCCTCGATCGCCTCGCTCTCCAGTACCCGCTTGTAACTGGTGGTCGTCTCCTCCTTGTCGTCCCTGCGCAGCCGCTTCACCTCGTAGTGGGGGGTCTCGAGGCTGGTGGTGGGGATGACGACGATGGAGACGGTGTGGCGTTTCTCGATATCGCTCACCACCTCCCGCTTCTCGTTCATCAGGAAGGTGGCCACGTCGATGGGGACATGGGCGACCACCTTGCCGGTGCTCTCCTTCATCGCCTCCTCCTCGAGGAGACGGAGGATGGCCAGGGCGAGCGACTCCACACCGCGGATGGTACCCTGACCGCTGCAGCGCGGGCAGACCACCTGGCTCGATTCGCCCAGGGAAGGGCGCAGGCGCTGACGGGACATCTCGAGCAGGCCGAAGCGGGAGATGCGCCCCACCTGGACCCGGGCCCGGTCCATCTTCAGGGCCTCGCGCAGGCGGTTCTCCACCTCCCTCTGGTTACGGCTGTTCATCATGTCGATGAAGTCGATCACCACCAGGCCGCCGATGTCACGCAGGCGCAACTGCCGGGCGATCTCCTCCGCCGCCTCCAGGTTGGTCTGCAGGGCGGTCTCCTCGATATCGGCCCCCTTGGTGGCACGCGCCGAGTTGATGTCGATGGAGACCAGCGCCTCGGTGGGGTCGATGACGATGGCGCCCCCCGAAGGGAGGCGCACCTCGCGGTTGAAGGCGGTCTCGATCTGGCTCTCGATCTGGAAGCGGGTGAAGAGGGGGATGTGATCGCTGTAGAACTTCAGTTTGTGCAGGTTGTGGGGCATCACCTGCTCCATGAAGGCGCGCGCCTCCTCGTAGGTCTCCTTTCCATCCACCAGCACCTCTCCGATGTCGCTGCGCAGGTAGTCACGCAGGGCGCGGATGATGACGTTGCTCTCCTGGTAGATGAGGAAGGGGGCAGGACGCTCCCGGGAGGCCTGCTCGATCGCCTTCCAGAGGTGGAGCAGATAGTCGAGGTCCCACTGCAGTTCCTCGGTGGAACGGCCGACCCCTGCGGTACGCACGATCAGCCCCATCCCCTCGGGAATGTCGAGGCTGGCCAGCGATTCACGGATGGTATTGCGATCCTCGCCCTCGATGCGGCGGGAGATTCCCCCGGCACGGGGGTTGTTGGGCATCAGCACCAGGTAGCG
>JALTLT010000106.1 GCA_027001815.1 Gammaproteobacteria bacterium
CGAAGAGGATTCCCGCATCCATCTCGCGGATGATCTGGGCGTTCAGCCGGGCCATGCTGGCCAGGTCGGCCCCCCGCCGCGCCGCCAGTGCCTCACTCTCCCTCACCCGCCGGGCGAGCATCTGGGTGGCCAGGGCGGTGGCGAAGAAGGAGATCCCCAGCAGTCCGGCCTGGGCCCAGGCCGAGGCCGGAGGCCCTCCGCTCCAGCGGTTGAACACCTGTTCCAGGAGCACCAGGATGGTGGCCAGCGCGGCGAACAGGATCGCCCGCCGCCCCTCCATGAGGATGCTGCCACCGGCGATCGCCACCACGATGAGGATACCGAGCCCGCTGGCGGGCCCCCCGCTGGCGTGCATCAGCAGGGCGATGGCCAGGACATCCACGAACACCTGCACGTCCACCTGGAGGGGGAAGGAGGGGCGACGGCGCCGAATGGTGAAAAGACTGACGACGGAGAAGAGCAGATAGCCGAGGTCGACCCACAGAAAGAGGATCGGGTGCTGACCGCCCAGCAGGCCGGGCTGCCGAAAGAGCAGCGCCGAGATCAGAAAGAGGACGGCGAGCGACAGGCGATAGAGATTGAGCAGCGCCAGCGGCTTCCAGCGATCCCCTTCCCCGCTGCCGGCCCTCGGGAAGTCCGGGGCCGGCGGCCGCGCCGCCCCGTCGAGCGGCTCGTTGCCTGGAGAGGGCTCCCTAGCGCTCGGCATGGCTCCTGCTGCAGAAAAAGCGCTTGCCGGTGGTGAAGGCCTCCGAACGGGGCAGGTGCACCCCGCAGGTGGCGCAGCGCACCATCGATTCCACGGCACCCCCCTCTTCCGCGGGAGCAGGAACAGCCGGCCGTCGCAGCGACCGGTAGAGGAGCAGAGCGATCCAGACGATCGCAACCAACAGTAGCAGACGCCCCATCGAACACCTCGGATGACTGAACAGGGAAACGGTTCCGGTCGCACCCTCGCGCCCGGAGAGGCCAATTTACCCCCTTTGCGCCCGGGAAGCCATTCCCGCCCGGATTCGCGGACGACGTTCCATCCCGAAAACCGGGTTCGGAGCGGCGATCTCCCTCATCCCCCTCCTCACGTCAACGCCCCACGGCGCGGCACACCGCACGGGACTCTCCCCCACCACGACGCCATGGCCTACAATGGGAGCAGTCGGTCCTCCCTGCCGGAGGGCCCTGGCAGAATGTCATGGAGGCGGTGCTTCCCCGTACCGCACACAGGCGGTCGAAAAACAGCGTCTTCCGACCGCCTGCCAGCCGATCCAAACCGGGAGTCGAGGCAACATGAAACTACACGAGTATCAGGCCAAGCGGCTGTTTGGCGAATCGGGTATCCCCGTACCCCCTGGCCGCGCCGTACAGAACGTCACCGAGGCGGTGGCGGCCGCCCGCGAACTGGGCGGTGACCGCTGGGTGGTCAAGGCTCAGGTCCACGCCGGCGGACGAGGCAAGGGGGGTGGAGTGAAGCTCGTGGAGGGGATCGAGGCCCTCGAGGAGGAGGTGAAGCGGCTGCTCGGCTCCCGGCTCGTGACCCCCCAGACCGGCCCCGGGGGGCTGCCGGTGGACGTGGTGCTGGTGGAGGGCG
>JALTLT010000107.1 GCA_027001815.1 Gammaproteobacteria bacterium
AGCAACTCATCCACGTACCCCACCCGCGGATAGTCTGCCGCGGTCATCAGGAAGAGCAGGAGATCCGCCCCGGCTCCGTGCTCCATGACATCCGGAATCTCCTCGTCGAATGCCTCGGTCACCAGATGCTCAAGGAGGTCGCGGCGCCGAAAGAGGGCACAGCCCGGTGATACGGGCATGTCGCCGATGGCCAGCATGGAACGGAGAACGAAGTGGGAGGAGGGGTAGAGTCCGGTTCCGCCCAGCGAACGGTAGAAGAGTTGCGCACCGCGACCCGGCTCCTCGCCGATCTCGGTGGCGGCGAAGACGAACCCCACTCCCGGCTCCTGCAGCAGCTCCATGCAGGCCTCGATGAAGCGGGGAGCCATGAGATCGTCCGAGAAGAGCAGCTTGGCATACTCCCCCCTCGCCTCCTCCAGACAGCGGCGCCAGTTGCGTACCGGACCGAGATTGGTCTCGTTGCGGAAGATGCGGACACGCGGGTCCTCTTCCGCCATCCGCTGGCACATCGCCCAGGTGTCGTCACCACTGGCATTGTCGACCACCACCACCTCGAGGGAGGGCCAGCTCTGCGCCAGCGCGGAGCGGATCGCCTCCTCGGCCAGCCTCGCCCTCTCGAAGACAGGGACCAGGATCGATACCAGGGGGTGGTGTCCGCCACTCACCCTCTCGCCTCCTCGCCCCGCATCAGGGCCGGGAGGCGGTCGAACCACTTCTCCTTCAACCGTTCCCCATTCCCCTTCAGAACCTCTTCGCGGCTCGCCGAGCGACGGAACCAGCGGATCCTCTGGCCCCGTTCGTGAGAGATCCCCCACTCGTGCCCGTAACCGGTCACCGGCACCACGTAGGCACCCAAGCCGGCACGGGCGATCTGGAAACCGATATCCCACTCCTCCATGAAGCAGGGGGTATAGCGGGTGTCGAACGAGAGTCCGGCCTCCTCGAACCGGGCCCGGTGGATCACCATGAGAAACCCGGAGACGTTGTCCACCAGCCGCGGGCCATCCAGCTCTTCCGCCCGGTGGCGTCGGGCCATGGCGAGCGAACCGCTCTCGAAACGGAGATCGGAACCCTCGGGCCCCACCATCACCGCGCGGGGCAATGTCTCCAGCCACAGCTCCAGCTCCCGGACACTCCCCCGCTCCAGGTGCAGATCGGCATTGAGGATATGCAGCACCCTCCCCTCGGCCAGGGCGATCCCCTGGTTCCAGGAGCGCCCCACGCCGGGATTGAGACTGTTGAAGCAGTACTTGTCGATCCGCGGATGATCGGCGAGGCGATCGAGCATCTCCCGGCTGTTGATGATGCAGATCACTTCACCCTCCTCTGCCTCGAGCTCCTCCAGAAGGGTGAAGATGCTCCAGGGGCTGTGGGGTGAATCGTCCAGTACGGGGATGATGAAACTGCGTTCGGGCTCCAACGGAATCACGCTCCTCATCTGCTCAGACGCGGGGGGGGGGGCGCCGGAGGATCGTCACCGGCGGCGCCAGCGACGCTATTCTTGCAAGGAACGCACCACATCAGCCGCCGAAGGCCTCTCTCATCTTGTCGATACACCAGATGGCGCGGTGGATGGTG
>JALTLT010000108.1 GCA_027001815.1 Gammaproteobacteria bacterium
ACCACCAGGGCAATCACCAGCAGAATGAACTGGTTGCTCTCGAGGCGGGTGATGGTGCCGGCCACCTCCTGACGGGCAGCGCTCGCCTTGGCGGCCAGCAGATCGTTCACCTCCGAGGTGTGCTCCCGGATCCGCTGCAACAGGGGACCGACCTCTTCCCTCAGCAGGGTGGCGTCGGCACGCCAGTTGGTGTCGTTGTAGTCCACCAGGAGCCGATCCCACGACGCGAAAAACTCGTCCCGCAGCCGGCTGAACTGCTCGAGCTGATCCACCTGATCGAAGGTCAGCTCGTCACCGTAGCCCTGCAGCTTCGTCACCAGCCTGTCGATCTCCTCGCGATAGAGCTGCACTTCGTCGAGGGCGCTCTTGCCCCGGAAGGAGAGATAGGCGCGTACACCGTTCATCACGTTGGACCAGGCATAGCGCAGGCCGGTGAGGTCCATCAGCAGGGCGCGCCGCGCCTCGTTGGCCTCCTCGAACTGCTCCGACTGGATCATCGCCGAGGCGAGCTGAAGCATCTTCTGGCTGCGCGGATTGAGTTCCGCCGCCGCGAAGCGGAAGGCGGGGAAGTTGGCCAACTGGCTCTCCACCAGCCCGAACATCTCCTCCTGCCGGCCTCGCAGTTCCTGCAGCGCTGCCCTCACCGCCTTCAGGTGATCCGCGATTCCCGCCTCCCCGGAGACGGATGACCCCCCCATCTCGGCCAGCACCCCATCGGCACGATCCAGCCACAGACCGTACTCCTCCCGATACTGGCTCTCATGGGTCAGCAGGTAGAAGCCGAGCGAGCGCATGGCGCTTTCGATGGCCCCTACCAGCGTCTGGGCCCGGGTAGCCAGCGGCTGGACCTCCGAGACGGCGAAGTCCATCCGCTTCTCCACCTTCGCCATCCCGAATCGGGAGTCGCCGACCACGGCGATCAGCAGAACCAGCATCACCCCCATGGCCAGCCAGATCTTGTAGCGGACGGATAGATTGGCAAACACGCTTTTCATGGAGGACCCCCCACCGAATGATTCGGGAAACTCTGAACAAATCAGAGATTCCAACATTTCACGACTGGAGAAACGGGCCACTGCCGCTGCGGGCAGATGGCTCTCCACTGCCCCATCCGTCCGCCGCCCCCTCGGCACATCCCGGCATGGAATCGATCCGGGACGGCACACTCATCCGCTGGTGTCGACGAAGGGACGCAGGCACAACCAGACACGGCCTCTCGTGGCTCTCTCCGGGTATCGGCCGGAATTCGCGAATCTTTAACAGTGGCGGGAAAAGGGGAGGGTCTTCAACAGGATAGATCACACAATGTCCGGAGGGGGATTCTCGCTTCGGGCGCGATGGAGGTATCGGTCAGCGGATCTCCCGCCAGGGGAGCCCCCTCTCCTGATGGGCCACGCCCACCCATTCCGGCGTACACTCCAGGACCTCGGCGAGGGCGCTTCTGGCCAGGTCCGGGTGGTTGTTCCGGTCGCTCAGATGGGCGCAGACGATATGCTGGAGCCGGTCGCAGCGGATCGTCTCCAGGAGAGCGGCCGCCTGACAGTTGCTGAGATGCCCGTAGTCACCTGCCACCCGC
>JALTLT010000109.1 GCA_027001815.1 Gammaproteobacteria bacterium
CGGCTCCCCGAAATCTCCGGGGCCGGCGACCAGCTGCAGCTCCGCCAGCCGGGCATCGACGCTCTTGCCGTCCCGTGGCACGCGATAGAGGTGGAACGGGATCCGGCACCGGCCGGCGCCGGATGCGCGGATCGCGTTCTGCGCCATGTACAACACATCCCACAGGCGACCGGATTCGTCCTGATAGGTCTGCCGGTCGCTGTCGGTGTCCGTCCAGGCGACGCAATCCTCCCAGGCGGCACGGGTCATGGCCACCGGCCAGCGGAAGCCGGCCTCACGAGCCATCTCCGAGACATCCACGAGCGCGCCGTCCTCGATGGCCTCGGCGCGCGTGTAGGTGTGGATGACCTCGCCGAACAGATCTTCGATGGGGGTTTCTTCGTTCATGGAGTTCTCCTTTCTGTCGTGAAGGGAGAGACTCCCCTCCCCGCCGGGAAGAGAAGTCTCCCCGGTGGGGTGGTAACGATGCGCGAAGGGCGCATCCGATGCGTCGATCAACCGGTGGCGGCCAGACGACCTCCCCGGATGAGCAGGGTTACGAGATCCTCCACCTCGTCATCGCCGAGATCGACGAGATGGGCGGAGACCCCGATGCCTGGAAGTGTTTTGATCCAGCCCGCGGCCTCGAAGGCACCGAGCGCCGTCTCTTGCCAGTGCGACAGCAGCGGCACATGGCAGGTATCGGCGACCAGCGTCCAGAGCCGCTTCCTGATGGAGGCCTGCCCCACGGGGCTTTCCGCCTCCTCCGGCCGGTGGAGCAAGAGCGCCCTCCGGTTGGCGCGGTCGGGCGCCACCGCCAGGCGGTCATAGAGCCACAGGTGGACCAGGCTGCCGAAGATCGAGTGCGAGGGCGCACGGCCCGACTCGCCGATCAGGCGGTCGGGGTTTCCGACCTGCACGAACAGGTCTCCCGCCTCGCCTTCCATCCGGAAGCGGTCGAGCCCGCCTTCCCGTACAGGGAGGGAGAGCCGTGCCCGGAACTCCTGGATGGCCGTGTCCCGACCCCACACCGAGAGGAACAGCAGGTTGCGTCCCTCGTCGGTGAGAACCGCATCGGCAAAGAGCCCGGAGGCCTCGGGCAGGGTCATGAGCGCGGGGCGTTCCGCCCCGGGTTGATGGTGGATCGGCATGGTCTGCTCCTTTCGTGAAGATGAGGGGCAGACCTCCCCCACGGGGAAGGTGCTGCCCCGTGGGGTTGAAGAGGAAGTGGACGATGGACCGGCGACCCTGGAGGTCGCGGCGCCCGTTACGCGGTCCGGCGGGCGCTCGGGGTGCAGGCGAAAGGCCTGCAAGGGTGCCGTTGTGAACCGCAACGGCGACGGTGGAAGTCGTCTTCCTCAAGCCCCCTGCCCTGGGCACCGGGGCTTGAGGAAGACGCCGCCCGGCAGGGCGGCATCTGAACGGAGGGTCAACGGATGACGAGAACCTGGCCGAAGGTCGGGCTTCCGGGGGTGAAGTCCAGGGCCCGGATCACCGGCACGAACTTGTCGGTAAGGATCCGGGTCTCGGTCACCTTGCCGTTGGCCTTCTGTTCGTACTCCACCCTGGCCTCCTT
>JALTLT010000110.1 GCA_027001815.1 Gammaproteobacteria bacterium
CCTCGAAGCCGCGATCGATGATCGACGCCTCGATGTTCTTGATGGTGACCGCCGGCTCGATCACGCCGAGGCAGCAGGCCCCCTCGCAGGGGGCCGGACAGACCCGCCCGGTGAAGTCGGGAAAGTTATTGGTCTTGTGCAGCCGCACCAGGGCGTCTGCCCAGCGGCCGTTGTAGACCAGGTCGTTCCACTCCGGGATCAGGTTGTCCACCGGGCAGCCGTCGGCCGACTGGCAGAAGGGGACGCCGCAATCCATGCAGCGGGCACCCTGGGTCTGCAGGTGCTCCCACTGATGGGGGGTGTAGATCTCGTCGTAGTCCTTGAGCCGCTCCCCCACCTCGCGGTAGGGCTCGGTCTGGCGGGTGAACTCCTTGAATCCGGTAATCTTGCCCATGAGGTCGTGTTTCCTCTTCTCTCCGTCCCGCCGGCAGGGGCGGGGCGTCTGCGATCAGGCGGCGGCCTGCTGCTTCTTCTGCTCTTCCAGCACCCGCTTGTAGTCGACGGGCATCACCTTGACGAACTGCGACAGGGCGGTGTCCCAGTCGGCCAGCAGCCGCTCGGCGACGGGTGACCCGGTGAAGCGGTGGTGCTTCTCGATCAGCTCCCGCAGCTCGGCCTGATCCTCCTCGGCGACCACCGTCTCCAGCTCCACCATGGCGGTGTTGCACTTGGGGGCGAAGTCGCCGTGGGGATTCCAGACGTAGGCGATCCCGCCGCTCATGCCGGCGGCGAAATTGCGCCCCGTGGGACCGAGGATCACCGCCCGGCCGCCGGTCATGTATTCGCAGCCGTGGTCGCCGACCCCCTCCACCACGGCACGGGCGCCGGAGTTGCGGACACAGAAGCGCTCGGCGGCGATGCCGCGGAAGAAGGCCTCACCGCCGGTGGCGCCGTAGAGCACCACGTTGCCGATCAGCACGTTCTCCTCGGCGACGAAGGTGGAGTTGCGCGGCGGATAGACGATGATCCGCCCGCCGGACAGCCCCTTGCCCACGTAATCGTTGGCGTCGCCCTCCACCTCGAGAGTGATCCCCTTGCAGAGGAAGGCGCCCAGCGACTGGCCGGCGGAGCCGGTGAACTTGAAGTGGATCGTGTCGTCCGGCAGCATCTCGCCGCGGGTGCGCTTGGCCACCTCGTGGGAGAGCATGGTCCCCACCACCCGGTTGATGTTGACGATGGGCAGCTCCGCCCCCACCCGCTCGCCCCGCTCGAGGGCCGGCTCGGCCAGTTCCAGCAGCCTGTGGTCCAGGGCCTGGTCGAGGCCGTGATCCTGCAGGATGGTCTGATGCACCTCCACGTTGGGATGGGGCTTCTGTGCCGGGGTGAGCAGCGCCGTGAGATCGATGCCGGAGGCCTTCCAGTGGTCGGCCAGCGGATCCATCTCCAGACAGTCGACCCGGCCGATCATCTCGTCGACGGTACGGAAACCCAGTTCCGCCATGATCTGCCGCATCTCCTTGGCCACCATGAAGAGGTAATTGACCACGTGCTCCGGCTGACCGCGGAACTTCTTGCGCAGCTCCGGATCCTGGGTGGCCACCCCCACCGGACAGGT
>JALTLT010000111.1:0-724 GCA_027001815.1 Gammaproteobacteria bacterium
CTGCGGCGGATGAGGCGGTCGTCCAGGGGAAAGCCGCAGGGCTCGATCACCTCCACCTCGGCCCCGAGACAGGCGGCAAGCCGCAGCATGGCACCGAAGTTAGGTGCCAGATCGGGCTCGTGCAGGGCGATGCGGAGTGCGTGTGGCCGCATGGTCACGCCTGGATTGCCCGTGTGTGCGATGCACAATGCGGCACAAGGCGCCCTTGTCGGGGGAGAACGCGGGTCATAGAGTGCGCGCGCCGCGTGATGCGGGCGATGGCCATGCGGGAGCAGCAACCGAAGGGTGGCATGATGACCGCGACTCCCTCCCACGGTGACGCCGATCGGGGCACGCGCCGGGACTTCCTCGAACTGGTCTCCTGGTCGACGCTTGCGGTCGGAACCGCGGCGGCGCTGTGGCCGTTCATCGACAGCCTCAATCCCTCCAAGGAGGTGCTGGCGCTGGCCTCGACCGAGGTGGATCTGGAGCCCATCGAGGTGGGCCAGCGGGTCACCGTGATGTGGCGTGGCAAGCCGGTGTTCGTCGCCCACCGCAGCCAGGAGGAGATCGAGGCGGCCCGCGCCACGCCGGTCGACGAGCTGCGCGATCCCGAGCCCGACGAACAGCGGGTGCAGCGGCCCGAATGGCTGGTGGTGATCGGCATCTGCACCCATCTCGGCTGCGTGCCCGTAGGCCAGCGCTCGGGCGAGCCCCGCGGCGACTGGGGCGGCTGGTTCTGTCC
>JALTLT010000111.1:734-1555 GCA_027001815.1 Gammaproteobacteria bacterium
GGCCTATAACGAACTCGTGATCTATCCCGCGCCGAGGAACCTCAATTACTGGTGGAACTTCGGCTCGCTCGCGGGGATCATGCTGACGGTTCAGATCGTCACCGGCATCGTGCTGGTGATGCACTATACACCCCATGTGAGCATGGCCTTCGACTCGGTCGAAGGCTACATCATGCGTGACGTCAACTGGGGTTGGTTGATCCGCTATCTCCACGCCAATGGCGCGTCGATGTTCTTCGCGCTGGTTTACATCCACATCTTCCGCGGCCTCTACTATGGCTCCTACAAGGCCCCGCGGGAACTGCTCTGGATGATCGGCGTGGTGATCCTGATTTTGATGATGGCCACCGCCTTCATGGGCTATGTGCTGCCTTGGGGCAACATGAGCTACTGGGCGGCGACGGTGATCACCAATCTGTTCTCGGCCATCCCGTTGGCGGGGGATACGCTGGTCACCTGGCTGTGGGGCGGCTTCACCGTTGACAACCCCACCCTGCAGCGGTTCTTCTCGCTCCACTATCTTCTGCCGTTCGTAATCTTCGCACTGGTCTTCCTGCACATCCTCGCCCTGCATCAGGTGGGGTCCAACAACCCCCTCGGCATCGACCTGAGCAAGAAGGACAAGATCCCCTTCCATCCCTACTACACCATCAAGGACCTGTTTGGTCTCGGCGTGTTCCTGCTGGTGTATGGCTACTTCGTCTTCTATGCGCCCACGGCCTTCATCGAGCCGGTCAATTTCGAGCCCGCCGATCCGCTCAAGACCCCGCCCCATATCGTGCCGGAGTGGTACTTCCTGCCCTTCTACGCGATCCTGCGGG
>JALTLT010000112.1 GCA_027001815.1 Gammaproteobacteria bacterium
GTGATGGTCGACCCGCAGGCGGCGACCGAACTGGAACGGACCCTTGCGGCGGCTGGTGTCTCCACCCGGGTGGCCGCGGGTGCCGCTGCGCTGGAGGAGGCGGCGGCGCTGCCGGAGGTGGCCAGCGTGATGGCGGCGATCGTCGGCGGGGCGGGGTTGCCTCCAACCCTGGCGGCGGCCCGTGCGGGCAAGCGGGTGCTGCTGGCCAACAAGGAGGCGCTGGTGATGGCCGGGCGGCTGCTGATGGAGGAGGTGGCGGCCAGCGGTGCCGAACTGCTCCCCATCGACAGCGAGCACAACGCCATCTTCCAGTGCATGCCGGCCGGCTTCCGCGGCGGACTGGCCCCCATCGGGGTGGAGAAGATCCTTCTCACCGCCTCCGGCGGGCCGTTCCGCTCCGTGCCGCTGGCGGAGCTGGAGAGGGTCACGCCGGACGAGGCGTGCAACCACCCCAACTGGGAGATGGGTCGCAAGATCTCGGTGGATTCGGCGACCATGATGAACAAGGGGCTGGAGGTGATCGAGGCCCACTGGCTGTTCGGCGCGTCGCCGGAACAGATCGAGGTGGTGATCCATCCCCAGAGCATGATCCACTCCCTGGTTCAGTACAACGACGGCTCGGTGCTGGCGGAGCTGGGCAATCCCGACATGCGCACGCCGATCGCCCACGCCCTGGCCTGGCCGGACCGGATCGCTTCCGGAGTGGAACCGCTGGACCTCGTTGCGGTCGGAAGACTGGACTTCGAGGCGCCCGACCTGGAGCGCTTCGCCTGTCTGCGGCTCGCCTTCGAGGCGCTGCGTGCCGGCGGCTCCGCAAGCGTGGTGCTCAACGCCGCCAACGAGGTGGCGGTGGCCGCCTTCCTCCACGGGCGGCTCGGCTTTCTGGGCATCCCCGCGGTGATCGAGGAGACGCTGCAGCGGGTGGAACACGGCCCGGCGGAGACGCTGGAGGAGATCCACGAGTTCGACCGCCGTGCGCGGCGCGTGGCCGAGGAGCTGGTGAGCGGAATGGTGGAGAGCAAGGCATGATGGAGAGTCCGGCGGGTTACCTGATCGCCTTCCTGGTGGCGCTGGGCGTGCTCATCACCGTCCACGAGTTCGGTCACTTCTGGGTGGCCCGGAGGCTGGGGGTGAAGGTGCTGCGTTTCTCCGTCGGATTCGGCCGTCCGCTGCTGCGGCGGCGGGGGCGGGACGGTACCGAGTACGTGCTCGCGGCCATTCCCCTCGGCGGTTACGTGAAGATGCTGGGGGAGGAGGAGGACGAGATCCCGGAGTCCGAGCGCCATCGCGCCTTCAGTTCCAAGCCGCCGCTCTCCCGGATCGCCATCGCCTTCGCGGGTCCGTTGTTCAACTTCCTCTTCGCCATTCTCGCCTTCTGGCTCATGTACACCCTGGGTGTTCCGGGGCTGCGCCCGGTGGTGGGGGATGTGGAGCCCCAGGGGATCACCGCCCGCGCCGGATTCCGGAACGAGGATCTGATCCTCCGGGTGGATGGCAGGGAGACGCCCACCTGGCAGACGGTGCAGACCGCCCTGGTGGAGGGAATGCTCGCGCGCAAGGTGATGGAGATCGAGGTGGAGACCCGGGAAGGGGGGCGGGCGACGCGTCACCTGGACCTCGCCGGGGCAGGGGATCCGGTGGAGGTGGAGAGTCTCTTCGATACCCTCGGCTTCCGGCCCTGGGGACCGCCGGCGGTACTCGGCGAGGTGCTGCCGGACGGTGCCGCGGCGGCCGCCGGCCTGCGCGCCGGTGATCGTATCGTGGCCGTGGATGGCGAGCCCATCCGCTACTGGACAGAGTGGGTCAAGGTGGTCCGCGGCCATCCGGGACAGGTGCTCCATCTGGAAGTGGAACGGGAGGGCCGTACCCTTCGCCTGTCGATGACCCCCGCCCTCCGCGAGGGGGACGACGGCCCGGTGGGTGTGGCCGGAGTACGGCTTCCCGAGCGCTACGTGGATCGCCTCTACACCGTCCAGCGCCATGGTCCGTTCGGTGCCCTGGCGAAGGGGGTGGAGAAGACCTTCGATACCTCCCTGCTGATGGTCAAGGTGCTGTGGAAGGTGGTGACCGGTGACGCCTCGCTGAAGAACATCAGCGGCCCCATCACCATCGCCCAGTTCGCCGGTGAATCGGCCGCCATGGGGCTCGTACCCTTTCTCAGTTTCCTGGCGGTCGTCTCCATCAGCCTGGGAGTACTCAACCTGATGCCGGTGCCGATCCTCGACGGTGGGCACATCCTCTTCTATGCCATCGAACTGGTAAGGGGCAGGCCGGTTTCCGAGCAGGCCCAGCTCGCCGGGCACCGGATCGGCATCCTGCTGCTGCTCGCCCTCATGGGGCTGGCCTTCTACAACGATTTTGCGCGCCTGCTGGGCTGAAGGGGACTGTGACGACCATGATGAGAACGACGACGAACCGGTTGGCACTCTTCTGCGGGTTGCTTCTCCTGCCACTCTCGGTCTTCGCCTTCCAGCCCTTCGTGATCGAGGACATCCGGGTCGAGGGCGTGCAGCGCCTGTCGGCGGGCACCGTTTTCAGTTATCTGCCCCTCAAGGTGGGAGAGAGGATCGACGAGCTGCGCGCCGCGCAGGTGATTCGTGCCCTGTTCAAGACCGGCTTCTTCAACGATGTGCGTCTGGAGCGGGAGGACAATGTCCTCGTGGTGGTGGTCAGGGAACGGCCGTCCATCGCCAGCATCGACATCGAGGGCAACCGGGACATCGAGACCGATCAGTTGATGGAGAGCCTGAAGGGCATCGGCATGGAGGTGGGGCTGGTCTACAACCGTTCGGTGCTGGAGAAGGTCCAGCAGGAGATGCAGCGCCAGTACTTCGCCAACGGCAAGTACGGAGTGCGGATCACCACCACGGTCGACGAGCTGCCGCGCAACCGGGTCGCCATCAAGCTGAAGGTGGAAGAGGGAGAGGCGGCCCGCATTCGCGAGATCAACATCGTGGGGAACGAGGTGTTCGACGACGAGACGCTGCGCAACCAGTTTACCCTCACCACTCCCGGCCTCTTTACCTTCATCAGCGGCTCCGATCAGTATTCCAAACAGAAGCTCGCCGGTGATCTGGAGGCGCTGCGCGCCTGGTATCTCGACCGCGGCTACCTCAGGTTTCGCATCGAGTCGACCCAGGTGAACATATCGCCCGACAAGAAGTCCATCTACATCACCGTCAATGTGGACGAGGGGGAGCAGTACACGGTCCGCGACTTCGAACTGACGGGCAAGTCGGTGGTACCGCTCGAAGAACTCGAGAAGCTGGTGGTGATCCAGCGGGGTGACGTCTACTCCCGTAAGGCGGTGACCGCATCCACCTCCCTGATCACCAAGCGGCTCGGCAATGAAGGATTCGCCTTCGCCAACGTCAACGCCGTACCGGAGGTGGACGACGAGAAGCGGGAGGTGAGCCTCACCTTCTTCGTCGATCCGGGCAGGCGTGCCTATGTGCGGCGCATCGAGATCAGCGGCAACAGGGTGACCCAGGACGAGGTGATCCGTCGCGAGTTGCGGCAGATGGAAGGTTCCTGGCTCTCCACCGAGCGTGTGGATCGCTCCCGTACCCGCCTCAACCGCCTCGGTTTCTTCGCCGACGTCAATGTGGAGACACCCGCGGTGCCGGGTACCTCTGACCAGGTCGACGTCCACTATACGGTGGAGGAGCGACCGTCGGGCAATTTCCTCGGCAGTGTCGGCTACTCCCAGACCGACGGTCTGCTCTTCTCCATCAATCTTCAGGAGAGCAATTTCCTGGGTACCGGCAAGCGGGTCGGTGTCCAGGTGAACACCAGTTCGGTGAGCACCGTCTACAAGATCGACTACAACAACCCCTACTACACCATCGATGGCATCAGTCGCGGTTTTGCTCTCATCTACCAGCAGACCGATGCCGAGGCGGCCAACATCTCCAACTACAACCTCGACATCATGGAAGGGCGTTTCAACTGGGGGATCCCCATCTCCGAGTACAATCGCATCTTCACCAATCTCGGTCTGCGACAGACCAAGATCTATGCGGGTTGCTACGCTTCCGAGGAGGTGACCGCCTTCATGCTGGAGTATGGGGGCATCCAGGAGTGTATCCCAATCGAGGAGACCGACGACGAGGGCAACACCACCGTCATCGGTTACGACGAGAACATCACGCCGGCAGCCATCAACAGCATCGAGGCGGGCTTCGGCTGGTCGCGGGATACGCGCAATCGGGCGATCTTCGCCAACCGCGGCGCCCAGCACAAGGTCTCCCTCGATTTCGCCCTGCCGGGCGGAGACATGGAGTACTACAAGCTGCGCTACCGCTACAAGCAGTACTTCCCCCTGTTCGGCGACTGGGTCTGGATGGTGCGTGCTGATCTGGGGTACGGGGATGGATATAGCACCACCGATGCGTTACCATTCTACAAGAACTTCTATGCCGGCGGGCCGAAGACGGTGCGGGGCTACCGGCAGAATACCCTTGGTCCCAGGGACAGTAATTCCGATCCCATCGGCGGCAGTCTGTTGACCACCGGGGGGTGGGAGCTGATCGTGCCGCTGCCTTTCGAGAGTTCGGGCAAGACCTTCCAGATGAGCCTGTTCTTCGATGTGGGCAACGTGTTCCGCGACGTGGACGCCTTCGACGCCCAGGAACTGCGTGCGTCGGTGGGCGTCTCCGGTACCTGGATGTCGCCCATCGGTCCCATCGAGATGAGCCTGGCGCAGCCAGTCAACGACCAGCCGGATGACGATATCGAGGGCTTCCAGTTCACCCTGGGTTCCACGTTTTGAAGAGACTCCTGACCGATCCGGAAACGGCAGGCCCGCTGGCCGAAATGCCCCGGACAACCTGAACCCCTGGTATTGCGAGGGAACATGACCAAGAGCAAATCGATCAGAGTGCTGGCCGCCGGCCTGCTGTTTTTCGGGGTGACCGTCGCCACCTGGGCCGAAGGTGGACACATCGCCTTCGTCAATGTCTCCCGGGTACTGGAGGAGGCGCCCCAGGCGGTGGCCGCCAACCGTCGACTGGAGAAGGAGTTCGAGGTCCGCAACAGCCAGTTGCTGAAGTTGCGCAAGGAACTCCGCCAACTGGAGGATCGTCTTGCCCAGGAAGGGGTGACCATGAGCGAGAGCCAGCTCAAGAAGCTGGAGCGGGACATCCGCTCTCTCAAGCGGGAGATCCGCCGCGCCCAGGAGGACTACCGCGAAGATCTCAACATCCGCCGCAACGAGGAGCTGAGCCGCCTGCAGAAGCGTGTCTACCAGACCATCGTCTCCCTGGCCAAGTCCGAGAAGTACGATATGGTCCTGGGTGACGGCGTGATCTACGCCTCGCCGGCGGTGGATATCACCGCCAAGGTGCTGGAGATGCTCCAGCAGGAGTTCAAGAAGAGCGAGGCGGGCGGCGGCAAGGAGTGACCGGCCTCTCCCGGTTCTGGCGGGTGATCGCATGAAGGCTCCGGTAACCATTTCCCTCCATGAGCTCGCGGAGCGGCTGGGTGGTGAGCTGCGGGGCGACGGTGAACTCCTCATTGGAGGAGTGGCCGGGCTCGATCAGGCCGGGCCCGGTGAACTCGCCTTCCTCGCCCACAGGAAATATCGTCCCAAGCTCCGCGAGACCCGGGCCGGCGCGGTCATCCTCTCTCCGGCCGAGGTGGAACACTGCCCGGTGGCGGCGGTGGTGGTGACCAATCCGCAGCTCGCCTGGGCCAGGGCTCTGGCCGTGCTCTACCCCGAACATCGTCCTGCACCGGGGGTCGCACCTTCCGCGGTGGTGGCGCCCGGGGCCGAGATCGATCCTTCCGCCCATCTGGGTCCCTGTGTGGTCGTGGAGTCGGGGGCGCGAATCGGTGCCGGGGTGGTGCTCGGTCCGGGCTGTTTCGTGGGCCGCGAAGCGACCATCGGCGAGGGCAGCCGGCTGCTGGCAAACGTGACTCTCTACCACGACTGTCATATCGGTCGGAACTGCCTCATTCACGCCGGTACGGTGATCGGATCCGACGGCTTCGGGCTGGCCAACGACGGGGGGCGCTGGGTCCACATCCCGCAGATCGGCCGGGTGATCGTCGGTGACGACGTGGAGATGGGTGCCAACTGCGCCATCGACCGCGGCGCCCTGGGTGACACCGTGATCGAAGAGGGGGTCAAGCTGGACAACCAGGTCCACGTGGCCCACAACGTGCACATCGGCGCCCATACCGCCATCGCCGGCTGCGTCGGCATCGCCGGCAGCACCCGCATCGGCGCTCATTGCGCGGTGGGCGGAGCGGCTGCCATCACCGGTCATATCGAGATCGCGGATGGTGTACAGATCGGCGGCATGGCGATGGTCACACGCTCCATCCGCGAGGCGGGTGCCTGGGCTTCGGGACTGCCGGCGCAGAGACAGGCGGAGTGGCGGCGGGCCGTCGTCCGTTTCCGCAACATCGACGAACTGGTCAAGCGGGTCGAGGAGCTGGAACGGCGCCTGCAAGAACAGGAAAATAAGGAAGACTGAACATCATGTACTCCCATCCCACCGACGACATTCATGCGATCCTCAAGTACCTGCCCCACCGGTTCCCGTTCCTGCTGGTGGACCGGATCCTCGATTTCCAGAAGGACAGCCACATCGTGGCACTCAAGAACGTCACCTACAACGAGCCCTTCTTTCCGGGACACTTCCCGCAGAGCCCCGTCTTTCCCGGGGTCCTGATTCTCGAGGCGATGGCCCAGGCGACCGGCATCTACGCGGTCAAGAAGAGGG
>JALTLT010000113.1 GCA_027001815.1 Gammaproteobacteria bacterium
GGGGCGCGCGTTGAGTCCCAGGGTGTAGACGGGGGGATGCTCCACCAGCCACAGCTCGTCCGCCGTCCCCTCGTCCCGCCGGTCGGTGAAGGACTGCATGGCGTGCCACACGGGCTCGTATTCGCGGTGGCCCAGGCGCCGCAGCCGCAGGTGGGGAAGAGTGGCCATGGGGCTGTTCAGAGAGCGACGAGGATCTGCGGCTCGTCGGTGAGGTCCTGATAGATCCGGTCGAGCTGAATGAGCCCCTGGGCCTGGATCACGATGGTGACCGAACAGTATTTCCCTTTCTCGCTCAACCGCCGGGTGAGATCCGCCTCGGTCACCTCGGGTGCATGACGGCGGACGATCTCCAGGGCCAGGGAGGGGATGTCGTGTTCGGCCAGTCCCATCGCCTTGATGGGGAAGGCGCAGGGGAATTCGATGGGGGTCTCCCGTTCGTTCATGAGGGCTCCTCCGTGCGCAAGCGGCCCACGTGGGCGGCGTAGGCGGCGTGGATCCGGGTCCACAGGGGACCGGGCCGTCCCTCGCCCACCGGTCTGCCGTCGAGGCGGGTCACCGCCAGCACCCGCCGGGTGGAGCTGGTCACCCAGATCTCGTCCGCAGTCGCAAGTTCACGGGCCTCGATGGGGCGTTCCGCAACGGCCATGCCGCCTTCCTCCGCCAGTTCCAGAACCAGATCGCGGGTGATGCCGGGCAGCAGCAGGTGCCCCTTGGGCGGGGTGATCACCGTGGCATCGATCACCATGAAGAGGTTGCTGGCCGCCCCCTCGGTGGCCTGTCCGTCACGTACCAGGATCGCCTCCTGGGCGTCGGCATCCAGCGCCTGCTGGCGGAGCAGCACGTTGGCCAGCAGGGAGATGGACTTGATGTCGCAGCGTTCCCAGCGGATGTCGTCGAGCACCACTGCGGAGATCCCCTCCTCCAGCCAGCGGCGGGGGAGGGGCCTGATGGGGGTGGCCATGGCGAACACGGTGGGTTCCACCCCCTCGGGAAAGGCGTGGTCGCGGTGGGCGGCGGCACCGCGGGTCACCTGCAGGTAGATGGAGAGGTCGCTCCCGCCGTTGCGTCCGATCAGCTCCTCCAGCAGCTCGCGCCACTCCCGGGGCGTGAAGGGGAAGGGGATGCGGGTCGCTTCGAGGCTGTGCTCCAGGCGGCGCAGATGCGCTTCGAGGCGGAACAGCCGACCGCCATAGGCGGGGATCACCTCGTAGACCCCGTCTCCGAGCAGAAAGCCGCGATCGAGGACCGGTACGCACGCCTCCGCCAGCGGCACGAAACCGCCGTTGAGCCAGACGATGGGCTGACCACTCATGGGTTCACTCGAACCACAGCAGCACGCTGTCGCGCAACTGCTGCCAGAGGCTCCCCTCCGGCACCGCCTGCAGCGCCACCAGTGGCTCTTCGGCCAGCACCTCGCCTTCCAGCTTCACCTGGAGCGTACCGAGGGCAACCCCCTCCGCCACCGGGGCGGTCACCGCCTCGGCCCGTTCCATCACCGCCTCCAGGCTCTTGTAGTGGCCGCGTGGGAAGGTGAGCCACAGGGGGG
>JALTLT010000114.1:0-753 GCA_027001815.1 Gammaproteobacteria bacterium
CGTGATCCGGGTGGTCTCCGAGATCACCGAGTCCAACGGTTCCTCCTCCATGGCCACGGTGTGCGGCACCAGCCTCTCGCTGATGGATGCGGGGGTGCCGCTCAAGGCCCCGGTGGCGGGCATCGCCATGGGCCTGATCAAGGAGGGGGAGCGCTTCGCGGTGCTCTCCGACATCATGGGCGACGAGGACCACCTCGGCGACATGGACTTCAAGGTGGCCGGCACCAGCGAGGGTGTCACCGCCCTGCAGATGGACATCAAGATCGACGGTATCACCCGTGAGATCATGGAACAGGCGCTGGAGCAGGCCCACGCCGGCCGGCTGCACATCCTCGAGGTGATGAACCAGGTGCTCAGCGAGCCGCGCAAGGAGCTCTCGCCACACGCGCCGCGCATCTTCACCATGAAGATCCCCTCCGAGAAGATCCGCGAGGTGATAGGCAAGGGTGGCGCCACCATCCGCCAGATCACCGAGGAGACCAACACCACCATCGACATCCAGGACGACGGCACCATCAAGATCGCCTCGGTGGATGCCGCCGACGGAGAGGAGGCGCGCCGGCGCATCGAGCAGATCACCGCCGACGTGGAGGTGGGAATGGTCTACGAGGGACGTGTCGCCCGCCTGATGGACTTCGGCGCCTTCGTCAACATCCTGCCGGGCAAGGACGGCCTGGTGCACATCTCGCAGATCTCCGATCAGCGGGTGGAGAAGGTCTCCGACGTCCTCTCCGAGGGCGACACGGTCAAGGT
>JALTLT010000114.1:763-1529 GCA_027001815.1 Gammaproteobacteria bacterium
TTTTCGTCACCGGCAGCCCGGGATTCAGGCCGCGGTGGTGTCCTCCTTCGCCTTCTCGCCGATCAGCTCCCTGGAGGCGCGCATGTTGCGGAACACCAGCGGCTTCTCCGGGATCGCCGGATTAACGGCATCGGCCTCGATGCGGGCCACCTCGTCCAGCAGCGCCTGGTGATGGGGCGACTTGCTGCAGACCGGATCGGCGTTGCGCGGATCCCCGGTCAGCATCCAGGCCTGGCAGCGGCAGCCACCGAAGTCCTTCTCCTTTTCGTCACAGGAGCGGCAGGGCTCCTTCATCCAGTCGTAGCCGCGGAACAGGTTGAACAGGGGGGACTCGTACCAGATCCACTCGATGCCGTGGTCGCGCACGTTGACCAGTTCGATCCCCGGCAGCTGCCGGGCCGAGTGGCAGGGCAGGGCGGCGCCGTCCGGGGCGATGGTGAGGAACACGTTGCCCCAGCCGTTCATGCAGGCCTTGGGACGATCCTCGTAGTAGTCGGGCACCACGTAGAAGATGCGCATCTTGCCTTTCATCTTCTCCTGGTAGCGGTGGGCGATGGCCTCGGCCCGTTCGACCTGCTCCCGGGTGGGCAGCAGTTGCTCCTTGTTGTGCATGGCCCAGCCGTAGTACTGGGTGGTGGCCAGCTCGACATAGTCCGCCTCCAGGGCGATGGCCAGCTTCAGGATGTCCTCCACCTGGTCCTCGTTGTGCCGGTGCAGGACGAAGCACAGCACCATGGGATAGCCGTTGCGCTTCACCGCCCGGGCC